>JAGOBN010000186.1:2574-7459 GCA_017999235.1 Anaerolineales bacterium
TGGCGCAATCTGCCGTATCTGGGCCTGGGCGCCGGCGCGCATGGCTACGCCGCCGGCCAGCGCTACGCCAATGTGCTGGCGCCGGCCGCTTACATCGCGCGGCTGAAGAGTGCTGAGCGCCGGCCGTTTCCGCTGTCCCCGGCCGCGGCGCAGAATACCCTGATCTCGACCGAGGACGCGATGGGCGAGACCATGTTGATGGGGCTGCGGCTGGTGCGGGAGGGCGTCTCGCGGGCGACGTTTCGGGAACGTTTTGGGGTTGAACTGGCGGCGCGCTACGGCCGGGAGTTTGAACGGCTGGCGGCGCGCCGCCTGGTCGAGCTGACGGCCGACCGGGTCCGCCTCACCCCCCACGGGCGTCTGTTGGGGAACCAGGTGTTTATGGAGTTTGTCTAGCCCGCCGGGGATTTGAGGGCGGCCGGCCGGAGGTTCCGCGAGCTGGCTCAGCGCCGGCGGCTGAGCAGTTGATCGGCCAGTTCGTGCAAGGCCACTGCGGCCGGCCCGCTGGGCTGCGCGGCCGCGAAATGCGCCAGGGCGTCCGCCGTGTGCTGCTGAGCCATCTGCCGCGTGGCCGCGCGCGCGCCCAGCGCGTCCAATTCAGCCGCCATGCCGGCCAGGGACTCGGCCGGCGTGTGAGGCTGCGCGTAGGCATGCGCGAAGGCCTCCGAGTTTTCCAGGCCGAAGACGACCGGCAGGCTTTTCTTGCGCTTCTCCAGATCGCTGGCCGCGGATTTGCCGGTGACGGCGGGATCGCCCCAGATGCCCAATTCGTCGTCCTGAATCTGAAACGCCAGCCCCAGGCTGCGCCCAAACTGCCGCCAGTGATCGCGCTGCGTGCCGGTCGCGCCGCCCACCCAAGCCCCTAATTCAGTGCAGGCCGCGATCAAGGCCGCGGTCTTGCCTTCAATCATGGCCAGGTATTCGTCCACTGTGACATGCGGCCGGGCCTCAAATTCCATATCCAGGAACTGGCCCTGCGTCAGCGCCAGGCAGGTGCGGTCGAAGGCGGCCAGCACCCCCAGCGCCACCTCCGCGCGCACACCGCGCGCCGGCAGATTCTGCAGGGCCAAATGCGCGAGCGTGAACATCGCGTCGCCGGCGTTGATGGCTTGCGGGGCGCCCCAAATGGTCCACGCCGTCGGCCGGCCCCGGCGCAGGGGGCTGTTGTCCTGGATGTCATCATGCAGCAGGGAGAAGTTGTGCAGCAGCTCGACGCCGGCGGCCAGGGGCAGGGCGCGTTCGCCGGCCTCCACCGCGCCGGCCGCCGCCGCGCAGGTCAGCACCGCCAGCAGCGGCCGGATGCGCTTGCCGGAACCGCCGGCGGCGGCCGGTTGGCCGGCCGGGTCCACCCAGCCCAAATGGTAAGCCAGCATGCGGTCATACAGATCCAGGTCCGCGCGCTCGCTGCCGAGCGAGCGGCGCAGTTCGACTTCGATGGCGGTTAAAAAACGCGGGGCCAGTTGCTCAAGCGACATGATGTAGCGGCGTCCGGGAGGGGTGAGTTGAACCGCCGGCTAGGCTTCCGGCCGGCGTTCAATAAGCGGGGTTTGCTGCAGGGCGGCCAGGGTGCCGGCGCCGGCCGCAAACATGACGATGCGCAAGGTGTGGGCTAGCTCGGCGATGGTTTCCAGCACGGCCTCGATGGACCGGTCGGCCGCTTTTAAAAACGGGCCGGCTAGGCCGGCCAGGCCGGCGCCCAGCGCCAGGCACTTGGCCACATCCACGCCGTCGCGCAGGCCGCCCGAGGCGATCAGGGGCAGGCCGGGCGCGGCCGCCCGCACCTGGCGGAGCGAGTCGGCGGTGGGCAGGCCCCAGCCCACAAAGGCGGCGGCGATGCGGCGCTGGCGCTCGGTCTGGGCGCGGTGCATCTCCACCTGGGACCAGGAGGTGCCGCCGGCGCCGGCCACGTCAATGGCGGCCACGCCGGCCGCGGCCAGCTGGCGCGCGGCCTGGGCTGAGATGCCCCAGCCGACTTCTTTGGCGATGACGGGCACGGGCAGCGCGCGGCAGACGGCCTCGATCTTGGCCAGCAGGCCGGCCCAATTGCCGTCGCCTTCCGGCTGGACCGCTTCCTGCAGGGCGTTGAGGTGCAGGATCAGGGCGTCGGCCTGGATCATATCCACCGCCCGCCGGCACTGGTCCAGCCCGTAGCCGTAGTTAAGCTGGACCGCGCCCAGGTTGGCGAAGAGCAGGATATCGGGCGCCACCGCGCGGATCTGGAAGGTGGCGGCCAGAGCCGCGTCCTCCAGGGCCGCGCGCTGTGAGCCGACGCCCATGGCGATGCCGGCCGCCTGCGCGGCCGCGGCCAGGTTGCGGTTGATGGGGCCGGCGCTGCCCGTGCCGCCGGTCATGGAGGAGATCAGCAGCGGCGCGTTCAGCCGTTTCCCCCACCAGGTCGTCTTCAGGTCCACAGCCGCCAAATCCAATTCCGGCAGGGCCTGATGGACAAAATGGTAACGTTCCAGGCCCGTGGACAGCGCGGACCGGACGTCCTCCTCCAAATTAATACGGATATGTTCCGCTTTGCGCGTAGCGGTTTCCTGGCTGTTGGCCGAGGTTTGCTCCGAAACTTTCATCTGTACCTGGTGTTTTTAGTCTGTGGCGGACAATAATCTTATCAACCGAAGGTTCCAAATGTCAACTGAGCGGCCCGTAATGGGCCGGTTCGCTTGACAAGTGTCCGTCGCGACATACAATGAGGCCCGTTAGCCTCGCTCTCAACAGGAGAATTTATCATGGCCGATACGTATGAAGAAATCAAAGCGATTATTGTGGAACGCCTGGGCGCTGATCCCGCCAAGATCACCATGGAGGCCCGGTTCCGCGAAGAACTGGAAGCCGATTCGCTCGATCTGGTTGAGCTGATCATGGCTTTTGAAGAGAAGTTCGGCAATGAGATTTCGGACGAAGACGCCCAGAAGATTACCACGGTGGGCGAAGCCGTCAACTACATCAGCGCCCGCCAGAAGTAACCGAACCGCGGCCGGCGATCACAGGCGGGAGGCGGCTCTCGCCTGTTTTTATTTTCCGCTGGCCTCACTGGCGCGGGCGGAACAGCCGGCGCCCGCCCTCCAGCAGCGTCCCGCCAAAGCCCGCCAGCGCCGCCACCACCCCCCAGCCGAGGTCCCCCGCGCCCAGCACCGCGCCGGCCGCCGGCCACAGCCCGCCCACCGCCCGTAGCGTAAAGTAGACGCCGGCCAGGCCCAGCGCGCTTTGCGCCAGCGCCGCGGCATCATCCTGCAGCCACTGCAAAGCGGCCGCGCCCAGCAGCGCGGCGGCGGCGGCCCAGAATTGCAGGCGGAACTCCGGGTCGGCGTAGGCCGTGAGAATGTAGGGGTAGTAAGGAAAAACAGCCAGCGCGCACAGCCCGCCCAGGATCAAGTTCAGCCAGCCGCCGGCCGAGCTCGGCAGCAGCGCGCCCAGCCGGCCGCGCCCCCGGCGGCCCTCGGCCGCGGCCAGGGCAAACAGCCCCGCCAGGCACGCGCTCGGCAGCAGGAAATCCAGCCGGCCCACGGGCAGTTCGCCGGCTTGCGCGGCCGGCAGGAAGGTGAGCCACTCCGATAGTTCGTAGGCGTTCAACTGCAGCGCCGCCGCTCCCCAGTTGCCGCCGGCTCCGGCCGCCGGCGGCCGGGTCAGCCAGGGCGCCCAAAAGCCCAGGAGGGCCAGGAGCAAAACGGCCGGCCGGAACCACGCGGCGGGGCGGGGATGGGGCGCGGCGTTAGGCGCGGGGAATGAGCTCATCCAGCAGCCCCGTGATCTCGCGCTCTTCCGATTGCTGGGCCGCGAAATAATCCAGCATGAACTGCGAGCGGCGCAGGCGCAGCGCCAGCGGCGCCACGGCCCGCACATCGGCGGCGGTGGCGGAGGGGCGATTATCGGCGGCCGCGTAAGCGCGGGCGGCCTCAAACAGCGTGATCTCGGCCCGCAGCGAATCCACCTGCAGCCGCCGCACCAATTCCAGGCCGGCCACTTCCGCCTCCGCCGTCAGTTTGACGCCGGGCAGCAGGTTGCGCGCCGCCTGGACCTCCGCCCGCAATGCCAGAGTCTCGCGCGCAAAGGCCGCCACCAGCGCCTTGGGGTTGGTGAGATAAGCGCGCACCCGCCGGTAAGCCTCCAGCCGCTCCGGCGCGTCGGTCAGCCCGCCCACCATCAGCCGCAGGCCGAAGCGGTCCAGGATCTGCGGGCGCAGCCGGCCTTCCTCCGGGTTCATCGAGCCGATGAAGGCGAAGCGCGCCCGGTAGGTGGCTGAGACCGGGCCGCGCCGCACGGTGTAGAGGCCCTGCGCGGCGGCGTCCAGCAGGGCGTCCACAATCTCGTCCGCGAGCAGGTTGACTTCATCCACATACAACAAGTTCTGATCGGCCTGCGCCAACAGCCCGCGCTTGATCTGCATGCGCTTGTGGACGGCCGCCGCTTCGTCCAGGCCGCCGACCACGTCTTCCAGCCGCGTATTGAGGGGGAGTTCCACCAGCCGCACCGGATCGGCCTGGGTGAGCGGCTGGCTTTCGCCGTACTTTTTGGCGCAGTCCGGGCAGACCGCGTCCAGGCCGCCGGCCTCGACATCCTCCGGCAGACAGCCGTATTGGCACAGCGAGCGCGCCACCAGCGGCACGATGTCGGCCAGACTGCGCACGGCCGTGGTCTTGCCGGTGCCGCGCGGGCCGATCAGCAGCACGCCGCTGATGGCGGGATTGATCAGCGCCAGCACCAGGGCGGTCTTCATGTCGTGCTGGCCCACCAGGGCCAGAAACGGGAACCGGATGTCCTCCGCCAGGCCGCGATCGCCGGGCGGGCTGGTGTCCAGGAAGCGCTTCCCGGATACCTGCTCCAGCAGCTGTCTCTGTTACACATCCCCGAGCCCACAAGACGGCCTCCTACATAGTAT
>JAGOBN010000187.1 GCA_017999235.1 Anaerolineales bacterium
ATTCCGTGCGCGCTTCCAGCGGCCGGCAGGTCGCGATCACATAGGTCAGACGGTACTTGTAAGCGTCGCGCAGCGCCCGCAGCTGGCCGGTGAGCGCCGGCTGATCGGCGCGCGTCAGCGCGTCAAAGCGGTCCAAGACAAAGGTGAGTGAACTTTCGGGCGCGGCCAGACGTCTGCCCAGTACGGCCTCCAGCGCCGCCAGCGAGTCGGCGGCCGGCCCCTCCGCATCCAGCGTGCGGCCCATCAACGTGAAGAGCGCCGCCGGCGTGGGCGCCGCCAAGCGATTGGCGTCCACCAGTTTCAGGCGGGGGTGGGCCTCCACCAGCGCGCGCAGGAAGTTGCTCTTGCCGGCGCCGCTCAGACCAACGACGGCCGCGCATTCGCCGGCCTGCAAGGCGGTCAGCACGGCCCGCATCTCGCGCGCCCGATAGTCAGCGGGGTAGGTAGGCTGGTCTGGCATGGGTGAAGGCCTGGATTATACTAAGGTTGATGACGACTGCGCGCCGCGTGACACTGTTGTTCGTGGGGCTGGCGATCCTGGCGCTGGCCGCCGCCGCGTTGTTGTACGCGGTTGTTCCGCTGCCGCGCGCCCGGGAGACCGCGCGCCCGGCCGCCACGCTGTTTGCGCCCCCATGAACCGAACGCGGGCGGGGTGTCTCGGACTCGCGGGCTTGGTCCTCGTGGGGCTGGCGGCGTGTGCGCCGGCCGCCTCGCCGCCGCCGGCCGCTCAGGAAACCACCCAGTCGGCCGGCGCGCCCATGACTCAGGTGGTGGAATTCACCGCCGCACCCCGGCCCACCACCGCGCCGGCGGCGACTACCGCGCCCGCCAGCGCGGGGGAAACCGCCGGCTCGCCGGCGGCCCCCATTACCGGCGCGCCAACTGGCGCGCCAACGGCCACCGCCGCCCGGCCGCCGGCCTCGCCCTCGCCGGCCGCGACGACGGCCCCCGCCGACAGCGCCACCGCTACCCGGCCGGCCCCCGAAGCGCGCGTGGTCGAGCTGGAATGGCCGGCCTACATCCGCCTGGGCGATTCTGAAAGCGTGCGCCTGGCCCTGGTCCCGGCCGGGGCCGGCTATACCCTCACTGCTGAATTTCCAGATAACACCGTGGTCACGCAGACCGTGGCGGTGGCGCGCCCCGGCGGCTATGCCGTCTACGCCATCGCGCGCTTGCAGGGGGCCGGCTTTGTGATCGCGCCGGATGATGAATTGGTGAGCGCGCTGCCGGCCGGCGAGCCGCTCACCTGGCGCTGGACCGTGCTGCCCCAGGCCGCCGGCCAGCATCGTCTGATCGTGGACCTGCGTCTGCGCTGGATTGGCGCCGCCGACATCCGCGAGACGCAGCTCTACTCGCGCACGCTCACCGTGCAGGTCATGTCCTGGCTGGGGCTGACCGCCGGCCAAGCGCTGTGGGCGGGCCTGCTGGGCCTGGTGGTGGGCGGCGGTTTGAGCGCGGCCGCGTTCGTCATGCGGGGCCGGCCGCGCCCGCCGGCGCCGCGGCCCAACGCCGGCCTGGTCCTGGAGCCGCCGCCGGGTCTGACGCTGGCCGCCGAGGAGCGCGGCCTGCTCCAGACGCTCTTCCGCCGCTACGCGCGCGTCGTGCTGGAGAGCGAGTTCCGGTCGGGATATTCCGGCGCGCGCACGCTCCTGGCCCTGCCCATCCGCTCCGACGGCCGCGCGGACGCGCACACCATCGCCAAGCTTGGCCCGCGCCGCGCCATCCAGCGCGAATACCTCAACTACGAAACCTACGTCAAAGACACCCTGCCGCCCATCACGGCCCGCATCCAGGACGCGCCCACATACAGCGCCGGCGCGGACGGGCTGGGCGTTTTGCGCTACACCTTCATCGCCGAGCCGGGCCACCGCCCGCTCAGCCTGCGCGAGGCGCTGCTGCGCGACCCCGATCCGGCGCGCCTGACCAAGCTGTTTGACACCTTCGGCCCGCACTGGTGGCTGCAGCGCCGGCCGGCCACCTTCCGGCTGGCCCAGGAATATGACCGGCTGCTGCCCGCGCATTTGGTGCTGGAGCCGGCCGCCGGCCGGCCGCAAGTGGAACTGGGTCCGGCCACGGGGCCGGCCGGCCTGGATCTGCAGGCCGGCGACCTGGTGCGGGTGGCGCGCTTTGCGGAGCCGGAGGTGCGCCCGGACGGCCGTTCGCTGTCGCTGGCCGGCCTGGCCCAGCCGGGCGAGCCGCCCCTGCGCCTGCGCTGGCTGAGCCTGAAACCGCCCGAGCCGACGACGGCGCGCGTGGTGGCGACCCGGGCCGCCGTGCTGCGCGAGGCCGTGGCCGGCCTGGATTTGCTGGGCTTGCCGGACCCGCTGCCGCGCCTGCCGGAGTGGCTGGCCGAGACCGTGGCTGGCAGCCAATCCGTCATCCACGGCGATTTGAACCTTGAGAACGCCCTGGTCGGGCCGGGCGGCTTTGTCTGGCTCATCGATTTTGCGCGCACGCGCGACGGCCACCCGCTGTTTGACTTCGCGCACCTCACGGCCGAGGTCATCGCCCACGTCATCGCGCCGCAAGTGAGCGCGCCGCGCGAGTATCTTGCGCTCTGGCAGTCCGCGCGCCCGCCGGCCGCGCCCGCCGGCCGGCTCGCGCCTTTGCTGGGCGCGCTCTGGCAGCTGGCTGACCGATGCCTGGCGAACGCCGCCCAGCCGCGTGAATTCCATTTGGCTCTGACCCTGGCGTGCTTGGGGGCCTTGAAGCACGCCACGCTCGACACCCACCGCCGCCACCTCCTCTACCTCACCGCCGCCGCCGTCGCCGAGACGCTGTAGCCCGCGCCGGCCGGGGCCGGTTTTATCAACGCCTTGTCAACCGCATATCAATACCTGGCGCGCCCGGCCTCCTAAGCTGGAAGTGGCGCCGGCATTCAGCCGGCCCGGAGGAGACGCAGCCATGTTGAAGGCCAATCGAATCGGATGGGGGCTGGTGTTGAGCTGCCTGCTGGCGGCCTGCAGCCCCGGCGCCGCGCCGCAGTTGATCGGCGCGTACCCGCGTTCCGGCGTGCCGGCCCCGCCGGCCGATGGGCGCGTGGTCTATACCGGCTATCTGACGCTGGAGGTCGGTGACGTGGACGCCGCCGTCACGCAGGCCGCCGCCTATGCGGAAGCCTATGGCGGCTACCTGGCTGAATCGCGGGCCTGGTTTGAAGGCGAGCAGAAGGTGGCGGTCGTCACCCTGGCCGTGCCGGCGCCCAATTTTGAGGCCCTGCGCCAGGCGGTGCTCGGCCTGGGCCGTTTGGTCACCGAGACGCTGGCCGGCCAGCCGCGCCCCATCAACGGCGACGCGTGGGGCGCCTACACCCAGATCCAAGTGACCCTGCGGCCGGCGCCGGCCGCTTTTACCCTGCCGGCGCTGCCGGTGGCGGGCTGGGACCCCGGGCGGACCCTGGCGCGCGCTTTGGGCGTGAGCGTCACGGTCTTCGGTTTCCTGGCCGATATTGTCATCTGGCTGGTGGTGGTGGGCGGCCCCTTTGTGGTGCTGGGGTGGGGGGCGCGCGCCCTGTGGCGGCGCAGCCGCGCCCGCCGGCCGTAAGCGTGCCGCGCCGCGCGGTTACAACCGCGCCGTCAACACTTTATCAACTGGCCATCAAGCCTGTCAGCGCCCTTCCGGCTACGCTCTAAGCATGAACTGAGCGGCTCAGATTAAGCCGCCCACCCGGAGGAGGATTGCCATGAACGCCAAACGTCTGATTATCCTGACCACCCTGATCACCCTGCTGCTGACGGCGTGCGCGCCGGCCGCGACGCCGACCACCATCGGCCAGGTGCCGCTGCCCACCCAGGCGCCGGCCGCGACCCAGCTGGCGGAAGCGCCGCGCCAGGATCAAAGCGGCGCGCCCACCGGCACGTATGCGCCCACGGCCGGCGAGTTGGCGGCGGCTACCGCCGCGCCCGGCCAAATCGGCGGGAGCGCCCCGATCTCGCCCGTCTACCCGACGCCGGCGCCGACCCAGCCCGTGGACATGTTCTTCCAAAACTATGGCGTCAATCCGTTTGTGGACGCCCGCGAAGATCACCTCTCCACTTTCGCTATTGACGTGGACACGGCCGCGTACAGCCTGGCCCGCAACTACGTCCAGCAGGGCCAGCTCCCGCCGGCGGACGCGATCCGGGTGGAAGAGTTTGTCAACTATTTCCGCCAGGATTACCCGCTGCCGCCGGATGTGGCCTTTGGCCTGTACGCGGACGGCGCGCCCTCGCCGTATCAGCCGGACGGTTCAATGATCGTGCGCTTTGGCGTGCAGGGTTACCGCGTGCCGGAGGCCCAGCGCCAGCCGCTGAACCTGACCCTGGTGATTGACGTCTCCGGCTCGATGTCCGACGGCGGCCGGCTGGAGCTGGTGAAGCAGGCCGTGCAGCTGCTGGTGGACCGCTTGACGGCGGCCGACAACCTCGCGGTGGTGGCCTACAGCACCGAAGCGCGGGTGGTCCTTCAGCCGGTCAGCGGCTCAGACCGCAACACGATCCTCAACGCCGTCTACGGGCTGTATCCTGAAAACTCCACCAACGCCGAGGCCGGCCTGCAGCTGGGCTATCAGATGGCGCAGTTGATGTACCGCCCCGCCGCCGTCAACCGCGTCATCCTGCTCTCGGACGGCGTCGCCAATGTCGGCGCCACCGGCCCCGGCGCCATCCTGGAATCGATCGGCGCGGCGGCCCGGGACTACGGCATCAAGCTGACGTCGGTGGGCGTGGGGATGGGCAACTTCAACGACGTGCTGCTGGAGCAGCTGGCCGACCAGGGCGACGGCAACTACGCGTACGTGGATGATCTGGACGAAGCCCGCAAGCTGTTCGTGGAAAAGCTGGTGTCCACGCTGCAGGTCATCGCCCTGGACGCCAAGATCCAGGTGGACTTCAACGCCGAGGTGGTGGCCCAGTACCGTTTGATCGGCTATGAGAACCGGGCCGTGGCGGACCAGAACTTCCGCAACGACGCCGTGGATGCCGGCGAGATCGGGGCCGGCCACACGGTCACCGCCCTGTACGCCGTGCAGCTGCGGCCCGGCGCCACGGGCCGGCTGGCCACCCTGCAGTTGCGCTGGCAGGACCCGCAAACCTTCGCGGTCAGCGAGATCAACGGCAACGTCAACACCTGGGATCTGGCGCCGGCCTTTGAGCAGGCCTCCGCCCGCTACCAGCTGGCCGTGACCGTGGCCCAGTATGCGGAACTGCTGCGCCGCAGCCCCTGGGCGCAGGGCAGCAGCCTGGCGCAGGTGAGCGGCTACGCGAATCGGATCGCGCAGGCCTTCCCCGAAGACGCTGATGTGCAGGAGTTCGCGCAGTTGGTGAACCGGGCCTGGCAGCTCGGCTGGTAAAGAAAATCAGGGCCAAACGAGGCCGCGGAGACACCGAGCCACAGAGAGAACTCTGTGGCTCGGTTTTTGTGAAGGCCGGGGCGGCAAAATCACTCGGCCGGCACAATCTCGCGCCGGCCCATCTGCTCGCGGATGGCGCCGCCCAGCCGCTGGATGCCGGTGCGGATCATCTCCGGCGCGGCGTTGGAGAAATTCAGCCGCAAGTAGCGGGCGGCCTCGGCCGGCGCGATCGTGCCGGGCGCAAAGAAGGCCGAGCCGGGCACAAACGCCACCTGGCGCTGGATGGCCAGCTGCAGCAGCGTGACCGCGTTCTGGCCGTGGGGCAGGCGCGCCCACAGAAACAGGCCGCCGCGCGGATGGGTCCAGGTGACCTCCGGCGGAAAATGCTCGGCCAGCGCCGCCAGCATCACATCCCGGCGCTCGCGGTACACCTGGCGGATGTGCCGGATATGGCGGTCCAGAAAGCCGCCGCGCGCCGCCTCATACGCCACCATCTGCGTGAAGGTGCTGGTATGCAGATCGGCGCCTTGCTTGAGCTGGACCAGTTTGGCGATGACCTCGGCCGGCGCCACCACCCAGCCCAGCCGCAAGCCGGGCGCCAGGGTCTTGGAGAAGGTGCTCAGGTAGATGATGTTGCCCAGCTGGTAGCCGGGGTCGCCCTGCATGCCGCGCGTCTCGCGGTCCAGCACCAGCAGCGACGGCAAATGCTTGCCTTCGTAGCGCAGTTGGCCGTAAGGATCGTCCTCGACGATCGGCACGCCGTACTTGTCGGCCAGGGCCACCAGCTTCTCGCGCCGCGCCAGCGCCAGCGTGACGCCGGCCGGGTTGTGGAAGTTGGGCAGGATGTACATGAACTTGGGGCCGGCGCGCAGCGCGTCCTCCAGGTCGTCAGTCTGCAGGCCATCGTCGTCCATCGGGACACTGACATATTCGGCGCCATACGCGTTGAACGCCTGCAGGGCGCCCAGATAAGTGGGGGCTTCCACCAGGATCCGGTCGCCGGGGTTGAGCAGCAGTTTGCCGATCAGGTCCAGTGCCTGCTGCGAGCCGGCCGTGATCAGCACATGCTCCGGCCGGGCTTTGATGCCGTAGCGGCTGGTGTGGCGCGCAATCATCTCGCGCAGCGGCGCGTAGCCTTCGGTGGTGCTGTATTGCAGGGCGGCCGCGCCCTTCTCGTCCAGGACGCGCCGGCAGGCGGCTTCCAGTTCCTTCACCGGGAAGACCTCCGGCGCCGGCAGGCCGCCGCCGAACGAGATGATGTCCGGCTGTTCGGTGAGCTTGAGCAGCTCCCGCACCATGGAACTGCTGGCGCCCTTGGCGCGCTGGGAAAAGCGGTGGGACCAGGGGGTGGTCATGCAGGCTCCTTCACGGGTGAAGCGGGTTGTCCTTACGGTAAGCCGCCGGGGCGGGGGCGGCCAGTGTCTTTTGTCCAGGGTGCGCCCTGTCAGAGGCCCCCGAGGTTGCTTATAATGCGGATCGGGAGGAACCTCAATGCCCAAACTGACGACTGGCCGCCGGCTGGACAGCGCCGGCGAGCCCATAGACGGGACCGGATTTGAGTATGACAGCGCCAGCCGGCTGGCCGAACTGCTGACCCAGCGCCGGTCGGTGATTTTCTCGCAGCCGCAGACGGGCGAATGGGTCTTTGGCCTGGTCCTGACCGGCGAGACCAATGGCCAATACGAGCGCGGGGTGGGCGTCTTCCCGCCCGGCAACGCCGGGCCGGCCGAGCATATCCACCCGGCTTATGCCGAACACTTTGAGATTGTCCAGGGTGAATTCATCTTCAAGATCAGCGGCGCGGAGCGGCCGGCGCGCGCCGGGGACAAGCTGAGTGTGCCGCCCCGCACGCCTCACACCTTCCGCTGCGTGGGCGGCCAGTGTGGGGCCGTGATTGTGGAGACCCGGCCGGCCGCGCGCACGGGCGAGGTGATCAGCACTTTGTTCGGCATGGCGCATGAAGGCAAGTTAGCGCCCAACGGCCAGCCCCAGTTTCTGCACGCTATGACCATTGGCGCTGAGTACGCGGATGATACCGTGTTCACAACGCCGCCGCCGGCCGTGGCCGTGCCGATCGCCAAGGCCCTGGCCCCGCTGGCGCGG
>JAGOBN010000188.1 GCA_017999235.1 Anaerolineales bacterium
GCTTTGCAGACCCAGCTGGTCTTCCTGCTGTCCCGCTATCATCAGCAGCGCGAGGTGCCGCCGCTCCTGGCCGGCCAGGGCGCCGTCATCGCCGATTACACCTTTGCCAAGGACGCGCTCTTCGCGCGCATCAACGTGGCCGGCGACGAGCTGGAGCTGTACCGCCGGCTGCATGACGCCCTGGCGGAGAAGATCGTCAAACCGGACCTGATGGTCTACCTGCGCGCCCCGACCGACGAGCTGCTGCGCCGCATCGCCAAGCGCGGCCGGCCGTATGAGCTGAACATGGAGCCGGCCTACATCCAGCAGTTGGGCGAGGCCTACGACGAATTTTTCGCCGCCTATTCCGACGGTCCGGTCCTGACCATCGAAGCCGCCCCGTTGGATTTTGTCGCCAACCCGGATGATCTGCGCCGCATCGTCGAGCGCGTGCACGCCGCCCTGGGGTTGGAGTATCAGCCGTCGCTGCCGCTCACCTCGGCCGCGTGAGGGACCGCCTTGCCCCAAACCATCGACCGCGCCACCCTGCTCAAGATCGCCCAGGACACCGCCGCCCAGCGCATGGCCGCCCGGCCCAGCCTGATCTCGGCTTACCTCACCGGCTCGGTCGCGGCCAATGAACCCCTGCTCGGCGGCGCCACTGATATTGACCTGATCCTGATCGACAGCGCCGAACCCCTGCGCCGCGAGGTCCTGCGCCTCACCGACCAGGTGGCGCTGGATATCCACTACCGCGCCAAGGGCGAGTACGCCAATCCCAAGGGCCTGCGCGTCCATCCCTGGCTCGGCCCGGAGCTGTGTGAGCCCGTCTTCCTGCGCGACCCCGCCCACTTCTTTGAATTGGCCCAGTCCAGCGCGCGCGGGCAGTTTCACCGGCCGGACTTTGTGGCGGCCCGGTCCCGGGCTTTCTTGGCGCTGGCGCGCGCGGCCCTGCATGTGGGGGTGCTGCCCGGCGCGGAGCCGGAGGCCCCGGTGACGCTGGCGGATTTCTGCGCGGCCCTGCTCTACGCCGCCAACGCCGCCATCAGCCTGACCGGCTTCCCGGGCGCCGGCCGGCGTCTGCTGCTTAAATTGGAGACCGCCGCCCGCCAATTGCGGCGCGCCGAGCTCTATGACGATTTTCTGGCCGTGTTCGGCGGCCCGAATTTGGAGCCCAGCCAGGCCCAGCTCCTGCTGGCGGACTGGTCCGCCGTCTATCAAGCCGGCCAGGCCGCCGCCGACGAGTTTATCCATCCCGCCCGCCGCACCGTGTATGAGCGCGGCTTCCAGGCCCAGATCCAGGCCGACCGCTCCGCCGAGATGCTGTGGCTGATGCTGGCCACCTGGCAGGCCCTCATGCGGCAGCTGCCCGGCAACAGCGCGCACGCCGAGCCGTGGGTCGTCTTTTTGGAGCGCTTGCGCCTGGCCGCCCCGGCTGATTTCCATACCCGCGTGGCGGAAGTGCAGGCCTATCTCACCCTGGCGACCGAGGTGGTGGAAACCTGGGCCGACCAAAACGGCGCCTGAGGCTTTCAGCGGTCTTTCAACCGTCATCTATCCTGCCTATGAAACGCTTCGTCATCGTCGCCGGCAATATCGGAGTGGGCAAATCCAGCCTGGTCAATCTGCTGTGCCAGCGCCTCAACTGGCAGCCGTTTTACGAAGTGGTGGTGGAGAACCCCTACCTGGCCGACTTCTACCACGACATGCACCGCTGGGGCTTCCACTCCCAGGTCTTCTTCCTCTCCAACCGCCTGCACACCCACCGCCAGATCACCGAGCATCCCGCCTCGGTGATCCAAGACCGCTCCGTCTACGAAGACGCCGAAATCTTCGCCCACAACCTGTACGCCCAGGGCCAGATGTCCGCACGCGACTACGCCACCTACCGCCGGCTGTATGAAGGCGTCATCGAGTGCCTGCCGGCGCCGGACCTGGTGCTGTATCTGCGCGCGTCGGTGGATACCCTGCTGACCCGCGTCGCCCGGCGCGGCCGCGATTACGAGGCCGGCATCGCGCCCGACTATCTGACGCGCCTGAATGAGCTGTATGCGCGCTGGATCGACAGTTTCCACCTCTGCCCGGTGCTGACCATCCCCGCCGACGCCCTGGATTTCGTGGCGCACAGCACACACCTGGAGCTGATCGCGCGCAAGATGACCGAGATGCTGGAAGGCCGCGCGGAGGTTGTCTTCAGCGACGCCGAGATGCGCCAGGCCGCCGGCCTGTAACGGGTTTGGCGGGCGCGCCGCCGCAAGAAAACCAGGCCAGCGCGTCGAACCGCTGTGCTATACTCCTCGCATGGCCGACATTTTGGTGGTGGAGGACAACCCCGACAACGCCGAATTGGCCCGCCGGGTGCTGACAGCGCGGGGGCATGTGGTGCGCCACGCCGCCGACGCCGAGACCGGCCTGCAGATGGCGGCCGACCAGCCGCCGGAGTTGATCCTGCTGGATTTGGGCCTGCCGGACGCCGACGGCCAGACGCTGCTGGCCTGGCTGCGCCGGCTCCCCGCGCTCGCCCGCGTGCCGATCATCGCCTGCACCGCCTGGCCGGAAGAGACCGCGCAACGCATGGTGGCCGCCTACGGCTGCAACGGCTACATCCCCAAACCCATCAATGTCGCCCGCTTTGCCGACCAGGTCGCCGCCTTTTTGCGCGAGGGCGCGCGCTGATGTCGGCGGCCGTCCGGGAAAGCGGCGGGCGTCCACCGGTGGCGCTGCGCCCGGCCGATCAATTCACCATCGCCCAGTTGACCGCCGCCTACAACCAGACGCGCGTGGACTATCTGGTGCCGATGCCCATGAACGCGGCGCGGCTGGCCGAGTATGTGCACGTCTACGATGTCGATTTGAGCGCTTCGATCGTGGCCGTGGAACCCAACGGCACCGGCCCGGAGACCCTGCTGGGGCTGGCGATGCTGGGGGTGCGCGCCGGCACCAGTTGGATCACCCGGCTGGGCGTGCTGCCGTCCGCCCGCCGGCATGGCGTGGGCCGCGCGCTGATGGACGCGCTGCTGGCTGTCAGCGATCAGCGCGGTTTTCCACTGACCGTGCTGGAAGTCATCAAAAACAACGCTCCCGCGTATAATCTGTTCATCGAATGTGGTTTCCAAACCGTGCAGGAGTTGGTGGTGCTGCGCCGGCCGCCCGGTCCGCCGGCCGGCCCCCCGCCCGGGGAAGCCGCCTGGCTGGAGAACGCCGCCGCTCAGGCGCTGCTGGCCGAGCGGCGAGACCGGCCAACCTGGGTGACCGATACGCAATCGATTATTCGGGCCGGCCATGTTCAAGCGCTCACCCTGACCCTGGCGGACGGACAGGGCTGGCTGGTCTTTCAGGAACAAACTTTTCGCGGACTGCCGGTCTTGCTGACCCGCCTGACCTTGCGGACCCTGGCCGGCGATCCCGTCCGGATGGGCCAAGCGCTGCTGACCCATCTGTATGCCCGGTTTCCGGATTTGGATACCCAAGCCGAGAATATCGCCGTGGATGACCCGCACCTGGACGCCTATCGCGCCTTGGGCTTCGTGGAATCATTTCGCCGGATCGAAATGCACCGCCGCATCGGGGGAGGCTAGCCTGGCGTATGCCGACGACACCGCTTAACGAACAGCGCCGGCTGGCGCTGCTGTACCGGATTGGACGCGAAATCGCCGGCCGGCTAAACCTGGCCGAACTGCTGCAGCGCGTCCTCCAAGCCACCGTGGATAACGTGCAGGCCAAGACCGGCAGCGCGATCGTGCTCAATGATCAGGGCGAGGTGCTGTACTCCGCGCTGATGATGGACAACGCTTTCCAGCCGGACCCCGAGCGCCGGCTGGCCGGCACGCTGCAAGGCGGCTTGGCCGGCTGGGTGCTCGCCAACCGCCAGCCCGCGCTGGTCACGGATACCAGCAAAGACCCGCGCTGGGGCCGCCGGCCGGATGACGAGATCGTCGGCTCCAAGAGCGCCATCGCCGCCCCCCTGCTCGGCCGGGCGCGCGTGGTGGGCGTGCTCACCTTGGTGCGCGTCCCCGCCGAAACGTTCGAACACGATGACCTGATCCTGTTAACGGCCATCGCGGACCAGGCCGGCGTGGCCATCGAGAACGCGCAGCTCTACGCCGAAAGCGAACGCCGCGCCCAGGCCATGCGCGCCCTGGCCGATACCGCCCAGGCCATCAACTCCACCCTGCGGCTGGATGAAGTGCTGCACCGGGTGGCCCGTTACGCCCAGACCCTGCTGAAGGTCGAGACCGCCTCCATTGCCCTGGTGCGCGAGGGCCGCGTGCTCTTTCGCGAGGCGGTCGGGCGCATGGCGGACCGCATTAAAGGGCTCGAGCTCAAGAGCGGCGACGGCATCGCCGGCTGGGTGGCCGCCAACAACCAGTCCGTCCTTACCACCAATGTCCCCGGCGACCCGCGCTTCCGGCGCGGTCTGGATCAGCAGACCGGCCTGCTCACCCTGGCCGGCGCCGCCGTGCCGGTCCGCCAGCAGGAGAACGTCATCGGCGTCATCGAAGTGATGAACCCGCTCGACGGCCGCTTCGCGCCGGACACGCTCAGCCTGTTGGAAAGCCTGGCCTCCCTGGCGGCTACCGCCATCGTTCACGCGCAGCAAGTGGAAGAGCTGAAGGCCGCCGAAAGCCGCTTCTCCAGCCTGTTCGAAGACAACATCGACCCGATCATGATCACCAACCAGGACGGCCTGATCACCGACGCCAACCGCAAGGCGGTGGAGGTCTTCGGGTACGCGCGCGCCGAGCTGATTGGGCTGCGCGTCACCACCGTCCACCGTATGGGCACCGCCTTCCTGGGGTCCGACCGCTTCAAGCATCTGCGCGGCGGCCAGGAAATCACGTATCAGACGCGCATCACCACCAAGCAGGGCCTGGAAATCCCTATGGAGGTCCACGCCAAGCTGATCCAGCGCAAGGGCCAGGAATTCATCCAATGGATCCAGCGCGATATCTCCGAACGGCTGCAGCTGGAGGAGATGCGCAACGACCTGATGAGCATGATCTTCCACGATCTGCGCAGCCCGCTCGGCAACATCATCTCGTCGCTGGATGTGGTCCAGGCCTCCATCGCGCCGGAGAGCGAGACCGAACACGCGCTGCTCACCATCGCCACCCGCTCGGCCATGCGGATGTCGCGCCTGGTGGACTCCCTGCTGGATCTGCGCCGGCTGGAGGCCGGCCAGGTGAACCTCAATCGGGAACAGTCCGACCTGCACGTCCTGGCCGCGGACGCCCTCGAATTGGTCACCCCGTTGGCGGAAGGCAAGGGCATCCGGCTGCGCGCCGATATTCCGCCGCGCCTGCCGTTGGTGGATGTGGACGCCGATATGATCCGGCGCGTGATCATCAACATGATCGAAAACGCCGTCAAATACACCCCCGGCGAAGGCACGGTCACCGTCAGCGCCAAGGCCAGCGCCCGCGAGTTGACCATCATGGTGAAAGACACCGGCCCCGGCATCCCGCTGGCGGAGCAGGCCCGCATCTTCAGCAAGTTCACGCGCCTGCAGCGCGAAGCCGCCCCCAAGGGGCTGGGCCTGGGGTTGGCCTTCTGCAAGATGGCGGTCGAAGCGCACGGCGGCCGCATCTGGGTGGAAAGCACGCCCGGCCAAGGCGCCGCCTTCAGCTTCACCCTGCCCTTCTAATTCCCGCCGGGATTTTCCGGCTCAGCAGCGAGTTGGTTATGCAGCGCATCGCAAAAGATATTCTCGTCGAAACCAAATTTCCGGGCGTCACGGTCGGGGCGATCCTCGGCCCGGACGGCATCATCTGCATTGACGCGCCCACGCACCCCGCCGATGCCCGCGCCTGGCGGCAGCAGCTGGAGCAGACCGTCGGCAAGCCCATCCGCTTTGTCGTCAACCTCGACCACCATCGGGATCGCACGCTGGGCAACCAGTGGCTGGAGGCGCCGGTGGTGGCGCACGAGCTGGTCTATGAGCGGGCGCGGCTGCTGCCCGAGTTCTATCGCAGCCTGCCCACCGAGGTCGGCGCCGACAGCGAAGCCGTCACCGATCTGACCGGGCTGCGCGTCAGCGTGCCGCAGGTGACCTTCAGCGACCGGCTGACGCTGGTGGCCGGCGACCGCGAGGTCCACCTGGTCCACCGGCCGGGCGTGGCGCCCGGCGCCATTTGGGCCGAGATCCCGGCGCAGGGCGTCGTTTTCACCGGGGATGCCGTGACCCACAAGGTGCCGCCGGTGCTGCAGGAAGCGGATCTGGACGCCTGGCTGGACGCCCTGGCGGAGCTGCGCAAGAAGCGCTCCGCCGGCCGCCTCATCGTCCCCGGCCGCGGCAGCGTCACCGACAAAGATGGCGTCAAGCCCACCGAGGATTTCCTGAAGACCGCCCGCCGCAAGGTGGAAGCGCTGGTGCGCGCCAAAAAACCGCGCGCGGAACTCGACGCCCTGGCGCATGACTTGCTCGGCAAGCCCGCCGGCGCCGCCGATTTGCGCGCGCTGTACCTGCGCCGTATCCGCGCCGGCTTGGAACATCTCTACGATCAGTTCACCATCGCGCCCCTGAAATAATTCGCCCATTCACCCAATTTCCTCAATCTCTCATTCATCCAATCACCGCCTTACCCTATCCCTTGTCCACCTCGCCCTTCCTTCCTCTGCTCGAATACACCCGCGGCGGCCTGGTGGAGTCCCTCCACGCCGGCGCCCTGGTCGTGGCTGACGCGGCCGGCCGCGTGGTGGCCGCCTGGGGCGATCCGCATGCCGTGGTCTTTCTGCGCTCGGCCGCCAAGCCCTTCCAGGCCCTGCCGCTGGTGGAATCCGGCGCCGCTGCGCATTTTGGCCTGACGCCGCGCGAGCTGGCCATAACCTGCGCGTCGCATTTGGGCCTCGCCATGCACGTCGAGACCGTGCGCGGCCTGCAGGCCAAGATCGGGGCTGGCGAGGCCGATCTGCTGTGCGGCACCCACCCCCTAGACGACCCGGCCACGGCGCGCCAACTGATTTTGGCCGGGGAGACGCCCACCCCCAACCGCCACAACTGCTCCGGCAAACACACCGGCATGCTCGCCACCGCCCGGCAGTTGGGCGCGCCGCTGGCGGAGTACATTGACCCGCGCCATCCGGTCCAGCAAGCGATCTTGGCGGCCTTCGCCGACCTGTGCGGGCTGCCGCCGGAGCAAGTCGGCCTCGGCGTGGACGGCTGTTCGGCGCCCAATTTCGCCGTGCCGCTGGTGAACGCCGCGCGCGCCTTCGCGCGGCTGGCCGACCCGCCGGACCAGGCGCCGGCCCGCGCCGCGGCGCTGCGCCAGATTTTTCAGGCCATGACCAGCGCACCGGAGATGGTGCGCGGCCCCGGCGGTTTCGATACGGAATTGATGCGCGCCCTGCCCGGCCGACTGGTATCCAAAGGCGGCGCGGAAGGCTATCAGGCCATCGGCCTGACGCCCGGCGCGCTGGGGCCCGGCTCGCCGGCGCTGGGCCTCACCCTCAAGG
>JAGOBN010000189.1 GCA_017999235.1 Anaerolineales bacterium
TCGTTGAAACCGTGGTCGTCGTGGTCACCGCGCCGGCCGGCCCGGCCTCCCCCACCCCCACGCACACCCTGGAGCCGGTGGGCGCCGGCCCCGTCGCCGCCAATCCGCCCAGCGGATGGCTGTGGGTGTTGATCCTGTTCCCGGTGGTGGCGATCGCGCTGGCGGTGCTCTGGTTGCTGCGGCGGGATTTCATCCTGCCGGGCATTTACCCGCCGGCCAGCCGGCCCCGGCGGATCGGCCGGCTGCTCGGCCGCCGCAAGAAGACCGATCAGCCGCGCTGGCCCGAGTAGCGGCCGGCGTCAGCGCAGCCAGGCCAGGATCACCTGGGCCAGGATGATCTTGGCGATGGTGGCCAGCGGATAGACCGTGGCGTAGCCGATGTTGGGAAGATCATTGCGGGCTTGCTCAACCGCGTAGCCCAGCACGGCCGGCTGGGTCTGCACGCCGGCCAGCATCCCGGTGAGCAGCCCCATTGGGATCTTCAAGAAGCGGTGGCCGATCCACAGCAGCAAAACGCCGGCCGTCAGCGTGATCACAATCCCGCCCAAGAACAACTCCAACCCTTGGCCCTGAGCCAGCGTGCCAAAGAAGGCGTAGCCGGCGCGCGTCCCCACCCCGGCCAGGAAGAGCACCAACCCGATCTGACGCAGGGTGAGGTTGGCGCTGTAGGGCACGCTCCACACCAGCGGGCCGGTGCGCTCGACGGTCCCCAGGATCAGCGCCATGATCAGCGGGCCGCCGGCCAGCCCCAGTTTTAGCTCCACGCCGCCGGCCAGCGGGATCGGCACCTGGCCCAGCAGCAGCCCGAGCGCCAGCCCCAAACTGAACGAGAGAATATCCACCTCGCTGACCGCCCGGTACGAGTCGCCGAAGAATTTGGTGACGGCCTCGATCTGCTCGCGGCGCGTCAGCACCCGCACCCGATCCCCCAATTCCAGCACCGTATCCGCATCGGGCAGCAAGTCCAGGTCGCCGCGCCGCACGCGCGTCACCAGCGCCCCGAAGCGGTGCGGCAAATCCAGATCGCGCAGGCGCCGGCCCGCAATCCGCGGGTTAGAGACGAAGATGCGGCGGTAGTCCAATTCCGTGCGGTCGAGCTCGAGGTGCTCCTGGCCCACCTCGCCCAGCTGGCCGGTGACCCGGTCCATCTCCTCCGGCGCGCCCACCAGCGTGATCAGGTCATCGCGCTTGAGCCGCGTCTGGGCCGTCACCAGGGTCATCGCGCCATCGCGTTTGAGCCGGGTGCAGACAACGCGCCAGTGATAAGCGCGCATCAGGTCGGCCAGCGGCCGGCCGGCCACTTCGATCCGCGTGACGTGCACCGTGCGGCTGATCAGGCGCGAGTCGATGGCGCCCGGGATTTGCAGATCCTTGGCTTCGGCCGCGTAGTCCACGCGCCATAGGCGTTGAAAGACCGCGATGGCCAACAGCATGCCCACCACGCCCATCGGGTAGGCCAGCGAGTAGGCGATGACGGGCTCCGCCAGGGTGGCCTCCCGCACCGCCAGCGGCGCCGAATTCTTGATGTTGTCCAGCACGCCGGCCAGGGCCGGGGTATTGGTGAGCGCGCCCGCGAACAGGCCGGCCGCGTACGAGCCTTTCAGGTTCAGGGCCAGGGCCAGCGCCACCGTGACGCCGGCCGCCGCCGTCAGCGCGGCTAATCCCAGAGCGTTGTCGCGCAGGCCCTTGCGCCGGAAGGAGGCGAAGAAGCCGGGGCCGCTGCTCAGGCCGATGGTGTAGACGAACAGCACCAGCCCCAATTGGTAGATCAGTTCGGGCAATTTCATGTCCGGGTGCAGCGCCCCAAAACCCAGCCCCACGAAGAGCACCGCGGCCAAACCCAGGCTGCTGCCGGCCACCTTGATGCGGCCCAAGGGATACCCGACGGCCACCACGAGGAAAAGCAGTAACAAGGGATTATTGAGAAGCAAGGTGATCATGTGGATGATCATAGCCCGCGCCAGGAAGGCCGTCCAGCCTGCCTTTCCCGTAAAGCACATGCTCAAAGTCATACAGCCCGCGGGTGGGGCGCTTACTCCCATTGGGTAATGCGGCGAGTCCGCACCACGAAGACACGACGACCCAGAGCCCCATTTACTGATCACTATTCACTAACCACCGACCACTGACCCCTCATCCCCTGCGGTATACTGCCGGCCATGCAGCCGCCTTCCTCTGAACACCCAGTCGTGATCTGCGGCGCCGGCATCGCCGGCCTCTCGGCGGCCTACCAGCTGGCGGTGGTCCACGGCTGGCCGGTCTGCGTGGTGGATGAGCGTCCGCCGCTCTCGCTCACCAGCGACAAATCCACCGAGGCCTACCGGAATTGGTGGCCGGGTCCCGGCGACGCGATGGTGCGCTTCATGAACCGCAGCCTGGATCTGCTGGAGGGCTGGGCGCGCGCCACGGACAACCGCTTCCACCTCAACCGGCGCGGATATCTCTACGTCACCGGCGACGCGGCGCGCCTCCCCGCTTACATAGAATCGGCGGCCGCGATCTCGGCCCTGGGCGCCGGCGAACTGCGCGTCCATCACGGCCGGCCGGCTGATCCGGCTTACACGCCGGCGGCGGCCGACGGTTATGAGGGCCAGCCGGACGGCGCGGACCTAATCCTGGACCGCGCGCTGATCCGCCGGCACTTCCCGTACCTCACCGAGCGCGCCGTCGCGGTGCTGCATGCGCGGCGCGCCGGCTGGTTCAGCGCCCAACAGTTGGGGATGTGGTTTCTGGAGCAGGTGCGCGCTCAGGGCGGCCGGCTGATCGCGGCGCGGGTGGTGGGGGTGGACGTGGACGGGCAGGGGGTCAGCGGGGTGCGCCTGAATACAGGTGACCGGCTGGCCACGCGCCACTTCGTGGACGCCGCCGGCCCGTTGGCGGCCGAGGTCGCCCGGCTGGTGGGCGCCGAGCTGCCGCTCCTCCACGAGCGCCACCTGAAGCTGAATTTCGCGGACGCGCTGGGGGCGGTGCCGCGCGAGGCCCCGCTGCTGATCTGGGACGATCCGCAGAGCGTGGACTGGGGCGCCGACGAGCGCGCGGCCCTGGCGGAGGACCCGGAGACGCGCTGGCTGTTGGAGCCGTTCCCGGCCGGCGTGCATCTGCGCCCGGATGGCCCGGCCGGCAGCCCCATCCGCCTGATGTTGTGGGATTACCATCACGGCGCCGTTGCGCCGGTGCTGCCGACGCCGCTGGACGATGAGTTCTTTCCGGAGCTGGTCCTGCGCGGGCTGGCGACGATGGTACCGGGTCTGCGCGCTTACTATGGGCGGGCGCCCAAGCCGATAGTGGACGGGGGCTATTACACCAAGACCCGTGAGAACCGGCTGTTGGCCGGCCCGCTGCCGACGCCGGGCGCGTTCGTGCTCGGCGCGCTGTCGGGCTACGGGCTGATGGCGGCGCCGGCGGCCGGGGAACTTTTGGCCGCGCACGTCGTGGGCGCACCTTTGCCGGACTATGCGCCGGCGTTTCGGCTGGAGCGTTACGCGGACCCGGCGTATCAGGCGCGCCTGGCAAACTGGGGCAGTGCCGGGCAGCTGTAGCGCAGACGCCGGCCGACCGTGCTCGCCGGCCGGCGTCCGTGATCAACTCAACACGCCGGCCTTCATCAGGATCCCGCGCAGGATCACTTGGTCATCCTCCGGCAGCGGCAGCAGCGGCCCGCGCACCCAGCCGCCGGCGCAGCCCAGCATGTGCATGGCCGCCTTCAGGCCGGCCACCCCAAAGCGCGCGGTGACGGCGGTGTTGGCCTCAATCAGGCGCAAGTGCGCGGCCCGCGCGCCGGCCAGATCACCGGCCAGAAACTGGGCGTAGACCGCGTGCAGCTGCGGGCCGGCGATGTTGGCCAGCGCCATGACGCCGCCCACCGCGCCCACCGCCAGCGCCGGCAGGAAGAAGCCGGCCGAGCCGGCCAGGATCTGGAAATCGGGCCGGACGGCGGTGCAGTCCTGCACCATCTGCCCGATCTTGGTGATGTCGCCGCCGCTGTCCTTGATCCCGATCACGTTGGGGTGCGCGGCCAGCTTGGCCACGGCCGCCGCCGGCAGATCCACCCCCGTGTTGGCCGGCACGCTGTACAGCAGCACCGGCACCGCGGAATGGTCGGCCACCTCGCGGTAATACGCCTCCAGCGCCGCCGCCGTCATCTTGGCTTTGAAGTATCCGGGCGTCACCACAATCACCACATCCGCGCCCAGCTTAGCCATCTTCTCCGTCAGGTGCAGCGTGGCCCGCGTCGACTCCAGGCCCGAGCCCGCGATGAGCAGCCGGCCGGGCGGGGTCAGCTCGCGCCCCACGCCCACGACTTCCAGGCGCTCTTGCACTGTCAGGGACGTGAACTCGCCGTTGGAGCCGCCCAGCACATAGCCGGCCAGCGGCTGCTGGTTCAGCTTCTCTAGATTCGCGCGCAGCGCGGCGGTATCCAGGTCGCCGTTTTCCTTGAAGGGTGTGACCACCGGGGGGAAGACGCCGGCCAGAGAAAGATTAGAAGGCATATATCACCGCTCAGGGCGCGCAAGGCGCGCCGGCGCCGGGAGCTGATCAGCTTGTCCTGGCGTCCGGCGCGTCGGCGCGGTTAATCCGTTGTGGTTACAGCAGGCCGGCGGCTTTTTCCGCCTCGGTCACGGCCTGCTCAAAAATCTCCAGCCCCTCTTCCACTTCGCCGCGCGCGACGCACAGCGGCGGCGTGATCCGGACGGTGTTGCGCCCGCAGCCCAGCAGCAGCAGGCCGTGCTCAAAGGCGGCGTGGACGGTGTGGTTGCGCACGTCCGGGGCGCGCTCCTTGGTGCCTTTGTCTTTCACGAACTCCACGCCGATCATCAGCCCCTCGCCGCGCACATCGCCGATACTCGGATGGCGGACCTTCATCTCGGCCAGGATGTCCAGCGCCAGCCGGCCGGTCTCGATGGTGTTCGCCATGTAGCCGGTCTCAATCAGGCGGATGGTCTCCAGCGCGGCCGCGCAGGACAGCGGGTTGCCGCCGTAGGTGTTGCCGTGCGCGCCCGGCGGCCAGGTCATGACGGATTTGCGCGCCACCATGGCGCCCAGCGGCATGCCGGAGGCGATGCCCTTGGCGATGCAGATGATATCGGGCTCCACGCCCCAGTGCTGCATGGCCCACCACTTGCCGGTGCGGCCCATGCCGCTCTGGACCTCGTCCGCGATCAGCAGGATGCCGTATTTGTCGCACAGCTTGCGCAGGCGCGGGAAGAACGACTCCGGCGGGATCACATAGCCGCCCTCGCCCTGGATCGGCTCGATCAGGAAGGCGGCCACTTCGTCGGCCGGCACCTCGTAAGTGAAGATGACGTCTTCGATGTAGTTGATCACGGCGTCGCCGTAATCGCCGTGCGCGGCGTCAAACTGTAGGCGCGGGCGGTAGGTGTTGGGGAAGGGGACGTGCGTCACGCCCGCCATGGCCGGCGGGAAGCCGCGGCGCTGCACGGCTTTCGACGACGTAAAGGCCAGCGCGCCTAGCGTCCGGCCGTGGAAGCCGCCGTGGAACCCGATAAAGCGCGGGCGCTTGGTGTAGAAGCGCGCCAGCTTGAGCGCCGCCTCCACCGACTCGGTCCCCGAGTTGGTCATAAAGCACAGGGCGTCTTCCTTGAAGGGCGCGATCTCGTCCAGTTTCTCGCCCAGCGCCGCCCACTTCTCGTGATAGAAGTCGGACGAGATGTGGATAAACTTCTCGGCCTGGGTCTGGATGGCGCGCACCACATCCGGATGGCTGTGGCCGGTGGCGCACACGGCGATGCCGGCCGCGAAATCCAGAAAGCGGTTGCCGTCCACGTCCCACACTTCGGTGCCGCGGCCGTGGTCCATGACAAAGGGATAGTCGCGCGGATAAGACGGGGAGATAAATTTTTGATCGCGCTCGAGGATGGCTTGGGCCTTGGGGCCGGGGACGTTGAGTTTGGTGACCATTCGGTTTCTCTGCGTGCAGAGCCGGGGGCCGTGAGTTACGGCGCGCCGGCTCTGGGCGGGTGGGTCTCAGCTGAGACCGGGCGGGTTCCGGGGGCAGCGCGGAGCTTGCCCTACCGGTCCGGCAGCACCCGCGCGCGGGATTCCTCCATGGCCAGGGCGCCGGCGCCCACCAGGCCGGCGTCGTCGCCGAGCGCGGCCGGCACAATCGGGCAGTTGCGCCAGTACAGGTCATTCATCGTGTGCTGCCGCACCGCGGCGCGCACCGGCTCGAAGAACACATCCCCCACAAAGGAGACCCCGCCGCCCAGGATGACGACGGCCGGATTGAAGATGTGCAGCAGGCCGGCGATGGCGGCGCCCAGATGGCCGCCGGCCTCGGCGAACAGCGCCTGGGCAAAGCCATCGCCGTTCAGCGCGGCCTGGCCGATCAGGGCCGTGGTGAGCAGGGTCAGGTCGCCGTCCGTCAGGGTCCGCAGGGCCGAGGCCGCGCCTTCGCCGGCCGCCAGGCGGGCCTGCGCCTGACGCGTGATGGCGGGGCCGGCCGCCAGCGCTTCCACACAGCCGCGCAGGCCGCAGCCGCAGCGCGGGCCGTTCGGCTGAACCATGACATGGCCGACCTCGGCGCCCAGGCCGTGCGCGCCCAGCAGCAGGCGGTCCCCGGTGATGATGCCGCCGCCAATGCCGGTGCTGACGGTCAGATACAGCACGTCATGCTGGCCGCGGCCGGCGCCGAACTTCCACTCGCCCAGCGCCGCCAGGTTGGCGTCGTTGCCCAGAAAGACCGGCCGGCCGAGCCGCTCCTGCATGATCTGCTGCAAGGGCAGGTTCTTCCAGCCGGGGATGTTGGTGATGTTGATGACCATGCCGGTGTGCGGGTCCACCGGGCCGGGGATGCCCAGGCCGATGCCGGCCACGTCCGCCAGGTCCGGCGGCGCCACCTCGCGGATGGCCTGTTCCAGCCGGTCGAGCATGTGGTCGCGCTCACCGCCCGGCTGGGACGGCACTTTGACCTTGGCATCCGGGATGGGCTGCTGGCCGCGAAAGCGCGCGGCCCGCAGGTTGGTGCCGCCGACATCTACGCCGATAAAGTATGAAATACTCATGGCGCGGATTGTAACATGGGCGTTTCGCCGGATTCAACGGCGGCGGCGCGTTGAGCGCGCGGGCCTAGCCGGCCGGCGCTCACCCGTTTTGTGTAGAGTGCTCAACGCGGCTCGTCCAAGTTTAGGGATGGCGGCGTTGACAGCCCGCCGCGCCGCGTGCTAGACTTCCGCCCGTCCGCACAATCGAATTATTCTTTTGGGCCACGCCGCCCCCACTCCAGCCTCATCGCTGGGGTGGGGGTTTTTATATCGGGGCCGGGGCGGGCTTAACTGGACCTAGGGCGGCCGGCGCGGTTGGTGGGCGGCCCATTCTGGTGTAAATTGAACCCTGCGCGGCGCCCCCGCCGCCTGTCCGCGAATGATACCGACTACGAATTGGCCGGCCGCCCTCGGTCTGCTC
>JAGOBN010000190.1 GCA_017999235.1 Anaerolineales bacterium
CCGGCAGAATCAGGCCACTCGTCGTCGTGTCGTCCTGCTCGATGGGCTGGACCACCACGCGGTCGCCCAAGGGTTTAAGAGTGAATGTCATATCCGACCTCCGGTCAGGTGGGGTGGGGGCGCCGCCGCGATTAGCTCGGGGTGGGGCCAGATTTGCGGGCCGTTTGCTTCAAGCGGCGGATGTGGGCCCGTTTGCTTTTGGGCAGGCGCTTGCGTTTTAGTTTTGGTTTGGGGGCTGGGATTGGGTCGGTCATGGTCTGGCTCCTGGTCTAAGCGGGGTCGGCGCGGGTAGACCCGCGGGTTGGGCCGGTCGCGTACTTGAGTGTAGCGCCGGAGAGTCTCAAAAGCGTCACAAAGCGGCTGGCTCAGCGCCGGCGGTCGCCCAGCCGTTCGCCCGGCAGCCGGCCGTGCTGCTCCAGCCAGGCCAACAAAGCCTGGATGCTGCCGGTGGCCAGGGCGATGGTGGTATCCGCCGCGCCATAGTAGAGCAGCAGGGTGTCGCCATCCGGCGCCACGGTGTAGCCGCACGGGAAAGCCACGTTGCCCACATCGCCATGCTGTTCATAGATGGTTTCCGGGCCAAAGATCCATTCATCCCCGCGCTGCAGGCACAACTCCGGGGTGTGCAGGTCAAAGAGGGCCAGCCCCAGGCGGTACAGGCTGCCGGCCGCGGTCTGCCGCACCCCGTGGTAGATCACCAGCCAGCCCTGGGGGGTCTCAATCGGCGGCGGGGAGAGGCCGATTTTGTTGGCGTCCCACCACGCGCCATGCCGGGCGGCGAGCATGAGTTTGTGGCTGCCCCAGTGCCGGAGATCGGGCGAATAGGAGAGCCAGATGTTCGCGCCGTGGTAACCGACCGGCCGATGGATCGCGGCCCAATAGGCGCCGATCCGATGCGGAAACAGCGCGGCATCCTTGTCTTCCGGCGGCATGATCACGCCATAGCGCTCAAAGGTGTGGAAGTCCCGCGTGAGGGCCAGCGCCACGCCCGGGCCGCTGCCGCTGTAGGCCGTGTACACCACCGCGTATTGGCCCAATTCGGGCAGATAGGTGATCCGCGGGTCTTCGATCCCCCACAGTTCTTCGGGGAAGTGCTCGGGATCGGGCCGCAGGGTTGGCTGGGGGTCAATCTGCCAGCCATCCACGCCGTTGGCCGAGCGGGCCACGCTCAGATGCGAATGCCCGCGCCGGTCTTCCGCGCGGACCAAGAGCAAGGTAGTGCCGTCCGCCAGCCGCGTCGCGCCCGGATTGAACACGCTGTGGACCGGATACGGCCAGTCCGCGGCGGTCAAGATCGGGTTGCGCGGGTGTCGGTGAAAGAGCGCGGGGTAGTGACTGCTCATTGAGTTCCGGTCTCCCAGTCTGAAGGTCATTCTCGGCGAGGCGCAATTCCAGCAGGCTGTGCAGAAAGGCCAGCGTGGACTCGGCCCCTTGATTGGAATTCGGCCGGTCGGGATGCAGGCCATCCCGGCAGCCGCCCGTGATCGGGTCATAGATCGGACGATTTAGGTCGTTGCGGCCATGAAACCACTCGAAGGCGCGGCGGGCTTCCTTGCGCCAGCGCCGGTCGCCGGTGAGGTGCAGGGCCTCCAGGCAGGCGGAGATCATGGCGTGCGCCTCCACCGGCTGCTGATCGAAGCGCGCCCGTTCGCCGCCGCGCCGGTAGAAGCCGTTCGAGCCGATGGGGACGAAGTGCCCGCCGCCGCCGCCGCCTTCCGACCGCTGCAGGCCGGCCAGCCAGTCCAGCGCTTCCAGCCCGGCGGCGTTCAGGGCCTCATCGGCGCGGTCCTGGCCGGTGACCAAGAGCGCTTGCGGCAGCGCCGCATTGCAGTAGGTCAGCCCGTCCTCAAACCAGCGCCAGTCGTCGGTCCGATTGGCCTGATACAGCGTCAGCAGGCGGCCGGCCAGGGTTTCTTGCACCTGGCTGGCCATGCGGTCGCCGGCAAACCGCCGCAGGTACTCGTGAATGCCCAGCAGGGCGAAGGCCCAGGCGCGCGGGCTGGTCATGGGGAGGATGGCGGGCAGGGCCTGCTCAAACAGCCCGCCGGCCAGGCCGCTCAGCGCCGGCCAATTGGCATGGCCGAGCACGGTGCCGAGCGACCACAGCGCCCGGCCATGGCTGTCGTCCGACCCGGTCTCTTCCATCCACTGGCGCTGATAGCTCATGAAGTTGCGGAAGCGTCCGGTCTCCGGGTTGAAGGCGTAGCCCACAAACGCCAGGTAGCGGGTCGCGAATGCCAGCGCGTCGCTGTGGCCCAGCTCTTCCAGGAGCACGCTCACAATCAGGGCGCGGGCGTTGTCGTCGGTGGCGTAGCCTTCCTGATAGTTGGGGACCGTGAAGCTGGCGTGTTGCAGCAGGCCCGTCCCATCGGTCAGCCGGCGCAGGTGGTCGAGCTTCAGGAGCGGCAGTTCCCCCGGCCGCTGATCCAGCGGCTTAGCCGCGAAACGGGCGTGGCTGGAATGGTGCCGCTCGATGCGGGCGCGTTCGAAGCTGGCCATATAGCGCTGGGCCACGCGCGGCCAGATCATCTCGCGGCCAAACAGGTAGGCCCGTTTGCGCATGGCGTGGCGCTGGGATTCGTTGTCGAATAGGTCGATCACCTGTTCGGCCAGCGCGGCCGGATCGTTGAACGGCACCAGGACGCCCCGCTCCTCGGCCAGCAGCTCTTCCGCATACCAGTAGGGCGTCGAGATCACCGCCTTGCCGGCCCCCAGGGTGTAGGCCAGGGTGCCGGAGGTGATCTGCGCCGGGTTGAGATACGGGGTGACGTAGATGTCGGCGGCGCCGATAAACTCCACCAGCTCTTCCAGGCTGACAAAGCGGTTGTAGAAGATAACGTGCTCTTCCACGCCCTGCTCGCGGGCCAGCCACTCCAGCGACAGGCGGTAGGTCTCGCCGTCCATCCGCCGCACCTGCGGATGGGTGGCGCCGACGACCATATAGACCACGTTGGGATAGCGGGCCACAATCTGGGGCAGGGCGGCGATGACGGTCTCGATGCCTTTGTTGGCGGAGAGCAGCCCAAAACTCAGCAGGACGAGCTTGCCTTCCACCCCAAAGAGATCTTTGTTGAAGCTGGGGTCCACGAACGGGATATCGGGGATGCCGTGCGGGATGAAATCAATCTTGTCGGGCGGCACTTGATAGATGTCATGCAGGAAGCTGGCGCCGCATTCGCTCATCACCACCAGCCGGTCGGACAGCCCGGCGATCTCGGTCAGGACCCGGCGCTGATCCGGGCTGGGGTCGCGCAAGATCGTGTGGAAGGTGGTGACGATCGGCATGCGGAGTTCGCGCAGCAGCGCCAGGATGTGGCTGCCGGCCCGGCCCCCGAAGATGCCGTATTCGTGCTGGAGGCACACCAGGTCCACGTTGTTGATGTTGAGGAAATCGGCGGCCCGGCGGTAAGACTCGATGTCCTTCTCCACCAGCTCGAAGCGCACGCGTTCCGGGTAGGCGTAGCCGGCCTCGGTATCGTTGACGGGCAGGGCGATGCACGTTGTCGTGCCGGCATATTCGGCCGCGATCGATTCGCACAGGTCGGTGGTGAAGGTGGCGATCCCGCACTGGCGCGGCAGATAGTTGCCAATGAACGCCACGCGGTTGAGGGTCGAATTATTGGGAGTCGGTTTCATCACGAGATAAACCTTTCAAGGGGCCCCGCCCGCTGGGTGGGCCGGATGGACACGCGGTCAGGCGGGGAGCGCCAGCGCGCCGGCGGCGCGCTCCGACCGGCGGGTGACCGCCTGGAAATCAATCTGGCCGAGCGCCACATCCGTGTGAACCAGCCGCACGCGGAGCCGGCGGCCGACCTCCAGGCCCTCAAAGCCGGCCACCAGCCGGCCTTCGAGGCAGGGCTGCCGCAGGCGCACCCAGGTGCCTTTCGGGGAGGCGCCGGTCACGATCGCCTGGAACTGCTCGTCCCCGCGGGCGGCCAACAGCAGCGCGCCGGCGGTTTTTTCAACCTGCCGCTCCACTTTCCGGGCCGCGTCCTCCTGGTCGGTGCAGTGCTGGGCGAGCTTGGTCAAGTCTTCGACGGTATAGGGCGGGGCGCCGCCGGCCAGCGCCGCCTTGAGCAGCCGCTGGGTGATCAGATCGGGATAGCGGCAATGCGGGGCCGTGCCCGCCGTATAGGCCGAGGCCGCCAGGCCAAAGCGCCCGCTCCCGCTGTCGCCCGGCAGGATGACGCTGTATTCGCCGGCGCCCAGGAGTTTGAGGACGCTCAACGATAGATCCGCGAACTGGAGCGGGGTGGCGGCTTTGGCCGCGACCAGAAATTGCTGCAGGGCCTTGACCTCCGGCTCGCGGGGCAGGGTGAAGCCCTGTTCGGAAGCCAGTTGGATGATCCGGTCCCAGCGGCGGGGGAGGCGGATGATGCGGCGCAGCGCCGGCGCGTTTTTGGCCGCGAGATAGCGCGCGATGACGCCGCTCGCCGCGATCAGCAGGTCTTCCAGCAGCTGCGCGGCGCGGTTGGGTTTTTCGGCTACCAGATCGGTGAGGGTCTCGCCCGTAAACTGGGGGCGGGCCACGCTGATTTCCAGGCTGAGCGCGCCCTGCCCGTGCCGGAACGCGGGGAGGTTTTGCGCCACCCGGTCCTGGAGGCGCAGGCTGGCCTCGAGGCCGGCGACGGCGTCGATTTCGGGCGGGCGCGGCCCGCTGTTCTCCAGCCAGGCGCCCACGCCGGCGTCGATCAGCGGCGCGTGATTGCGGACCATGGCCCCGTAGAGGTGCGCGTCTTGCAGGGCGCCATCCGCGGTAATGACCATTTCGACGACGACGGCCAGCCGGTCGGCGGCCGGGATCAAGGCGGTCGCGCTGGCCGCCAACGGCGGGGGCAGCAGCGGAAAGATCTGGGCCAGGGTGTCGACGGTGGTGACGTTCTGCCACGCCTGCTCGTCCAGGGCCGACGCGGGCTTGACGACGGCCTCCACATCGGCCAGGGCAATCAGCAGGCGCACGGTCCCGGCCGACATCGCTTCGGCGAAGGTCAGCTGATCCAGGGCGCCGGCGGCAGCCGGGCTGAGGGAGCACCACGGCAGCAGCCGGAGGTCGTGGGTGGCCTTGCCGCTCCGGGCGGCCGGCTTGGGGAGGTGGTCGAGTTCGGCGAGCGCCGGCGCCGAGAAGTCGGGCTGCAAGCCCTGGCTGAGCATCGTCTGGCGCGCCAGCTCTTGCAGAAACGAGCGCTGGCGGCGGTGAGTTGGAGTAGTCATGGGGCACCTGTGTCTGTCGAAAACGCTGAGGCCCGCATGGGCCAGCTGAGCGATGGATCCGGGTCAGTGAGTGGCGGCGGACCGCCGGCCGCCCGGGGTCAGCGATGAAAGCGTTGGCGCACGCGGGCCGCGATCTGGCGGTCGGTCAGCTTGTCGGCGGTGCTGACCCCTACGACGAAGCGCTTCAGGCCGGCCTGCTCAAGGCGCTTTTCCAGTTCGCCCTTGGCTTCCCCGGGGCCAAAGATCAGAATCGAATCAGCGCCGCGCAGGTGTGTGATCACCTCGGCGTAGTATTGGTTCAGGTGGTTGGCCAACCGCCGAGCGCGCATGTCCTCGGCGGTCTCACTCGGCGCGCCGCCCGCCCCGTGGCTGTCTTTCTCGACATTGGATTCCAGCCGGCGCGTCTCTTCTTCATCGTCGGCGATGGTCACGATAATGGCCTCGCGATGGTCAATCCACAAACCGATGTTTTTCTTCATCGCCGTCTCCTGGGCTGCGAACCTGACCGGCCGTAGGCGGTTCAGTGGGTTGGCCAGCGTGCGCCGGCCACTTGTTTACAATAAGTAGTGTAGTCATTGAGAGTCTCAAAAGCGTCACAAGCCGCCGGCCGCTTGGCTGACGAAAAGTGGGCCGGCCGGCCGGCGCGCTGCGGCTCGGCCGCCCCGTCCCGTCAGGTTTCTTAAATGGCCGGTTTTTGGCGGCTATTTATGGTTTTATTGAGAGCCCTTGCTGATAATGAATCCAGTTGGTCACTCAAGGAGCATCAGCATGAACGCATTTGGCAATCTCAAAGTCGGAGTCAAAATCCTGTCGGGCTTCATGATCGCTTTGGCGCTCATGGTGGTGGTCGGCGGTGTGGCCATGTGGCGGCTGGCCGAAGTCAATACCACTGTGGCAAACTTGACCGGCAACCTGTCGGTGGACCGGCAGCTGGGCAACGACCTGGTGACCCAGATCCTGCTGGCGCGTTTCTACGCCAACAAGTTCACCACCGGCCACGCGCCCGCCGATCTCGAGCGCTTTTCGCAAGAGTTCGGCACGCTCACGGAGCTGTTGCAGCGCGGGGACGTCGAGATCACCCAGGTCGACCGGGTGGCTCTGCTGCAAGCCATTGAAACCGATGCGGCCGCTTACCACGCCGCGTTCGATACGATGGTGACCTCCATTCAAGAGCGTGACCAGGTGCAGGCGGATGAGCTGGATGTGCAGGGTCCGCTGGCGGAAGAGAAATTGCGCGCCCTGCGCGCCAGCGCCTACCAAGCCGCCGATCTGGACGCGCTGCAAGCCGCCGGCGATGCCCAGGCCGCCTTGGTGCTGATGCGCCTGAACTCCTATAAATACCTGGCCGCCGGCGATCCGCAAATGATCGCTAAATTCGACGAGCGCTACGCCGAGGCGCAAGCCGCCTTCGCCCGGTTGGACGCGGACTTGCAGGATGCTGGCCGGCGGCGGTTGATGGAAGAGGCCCGGGCCGCGCTGGAGGCGTACAACACCGGCTTCAAGGCCCTGGAGGCCGACTTTAACGAACAGCGCCGGCTGCAGACCGAGCAGCTGGATGTGCTGGGGCCGCAGGTGCGTGAAGACGCCAGCGCCATCGTAGCCAGTGTGGGAACGGACTTTGACGCCAGCGCCCAGGCCACCAATGACCTGGTTCAGCAGACCCAGGTGGTTCTGATCACGGTCATGGTCGTGGCCGCCGTCATCGGCATCGGGCTGGGTCTGGTGATTGCCAACAGCATCACGCGGCCGCTGAACGGGGTCATGCAGGCGGCGCAGCAAATGGCCGAGGTGGACCTGAACACCCTGGCCCAGGAGATGAGCGCCCTGGCGGACGGGGACCTGACCCGCCGCATGCAGGTCCAGGCGCAGCCCTTAAGCGTCCACTCCACCGACGAGGTCGGCCGGACCGCCCAGGCCGTCAATACCATTATTGCCCGCCTGCAGGAGGTGGGGCAGGCGTTTGCCGTCATGAGCAGCAACTTGCGGCGGGCGGTGTCGGAGGTGGCTGAAAACGCCAACCAGGTCAGCTCGGCTTCCGGCCAACTGGCGGCGGCGGCCACGCAGGCCGGCCAGGCCACCAACCAGATCGCTACCACCGTGGCCCAGGTGGCCAAGGGGACCCAGCAGCAATCCGAGAGCGTGACCAAGACCGCCG
>JAGOBN010000191.1 GCA_017999235.1 Anaerolineales bacterium
TTCCAGCAATTCGTCGATCCGACGATGTGCGGTCTTGGGCTCCACCTCTTTGATGGCGGCCATGTATTCCAGGAATTCGATGGCGTTCAGGTTTGGGTAAACGCCAAAATCCTGCGGCAGGTAGCCCAAAACCGCGCGCCCGGCGTCTGGTGATTTGACGAGGTCGATGCCGTTCCAGCGAATAGTGCCCGTAGTGGGCCGGGTAATAGTCGCCAGCATGCGCATCAGCGTCGATTTGCCCGCGCCGTTCGGGCCGAGCAAACCTATCACGCCGGGGCCTAGCTCTAGGTCGAAGTCGCGCAGGCCCCACAAGTCCCGGCGGTACTGTTTGGAAAGCTGGCTGAGGGTGAGTTTCATGAGGTGTTTTCGGTGCCGTTGAGGTGGGGGCTCTGAGCCAGGCGGTTCTAGACCTGCTTCACGCCCGACCCGGCTGATGTTCCCAGCACAGGGTAATTCAGATATCCAAGCGGCTCTCCCGCCGCAGGGATAGTCTGTGACTGGTCAAGTGGCCAGGGTAAGTGGCCCGGAGCTTCCGCGCCGGCCGGCCCAGCAACGCCCACCTGTCCAGCTGGCCAGGTCCAAACTCCCCGCGCGGCGGATGAATTTCGAATGGACCGCCCCTACATTGGGAACCGTGATCGCCGCTTAATTCTTGGAAGGACCACATGAAAAAATTGCTTAAAGTCGGGGCCGGGTTGGCCGGTCTGATGGTGGTGGCGGTTTTGGGGGTGATCGCGCTCACACCGTGGATGGACCGCTGGGGGGCGACGGAGGCCGAAGTCGGCGCCGCATTCCCCGGCGATGAACTCGTCCCGGCCCCGGCCAGTTTCGTCAACCGCGCCGTCACGGTCCAGGCCCGTCCGGAGCACATCTACCCGTGGCTGGTGCAGCTGGGCGCCGGCAAAGGCGGCCTGTACAGCTACACCACTCTGGAAACGCTGATCGGTTGTCCCTTGGTCAACGCGGACCGGATCGTCCCGGAATGGCAGAACCTGCAGGTCGGCGACGAAGTCAAAATGTGTCCCAGCGAGTCGGGGCCGCCGCCTTACATCGTCGCCCAGCTGCATCCCCAGCAAGCCCTGGTGCTGGGGCATCAGGAAAACGGCCAGTGGGTGGACTTGTGGCAGTTTATCCTCACCCCGCAAGCGGACGGCTCCACTCGTCTGCTCCTGCGCACCCGCACCATGATGGTGGGCGGCTTCTGGGACATCATCCACCCCGGCGTGTTTATTATGGAGCGCGGAATGCTGGACGGCATCAAAGCGCGCGCCGAGAAATTGGCGCAGGGACAATGACGCCGGCCCGCCCCGCCGTCCTGGCCACCTGGCCAGGCGCAAACTCCTCCGCGGACGGGGGAGTTTTGGGTTGAAGGGGATAAGATGAGCGTAGCCCGTCCATTCCCGGCGCCGACGACACGAGGCCGTGTATGAAATTGATTGCGCGCAAATATCAGCATGAGGACGACTACTGGCGCATCCGCCAGTTCCTGCGGGAGGTGTTCCTGCTGAACCAGTGCCGCGAGTTGAGCTGGCCGGTCTATCGCTGGGACTATTGGCGCTGGCACGTCAACGAAAACATCTTCCGCTTCGACCTGAGCGCCGCCGTGTTTCTGTGGGAAACCGCCGCGGGCCGGCTGGCGGCGGTGCTGAACCCCGACGGTGCCGGCGAGGCCTTTTTGCAGATCCATCCGGATTTTCACAGCCCGGAATTGGAAGTGGAGATGATGTCCACGGCGGAGACGCAGTTCGCCACGCGCCAGGCCGGCGGGCAGCAGCGGTTGATGATTTGGGCGCCGGCCGCCGATCTGGCGCGCCAGGACCGGCTGAAACGGCGCGGCTATCGCCCAGGCGGCGCGCCGGAGTATCAGCGCCACCGCGGCCTGGATCTGCCCATCCCCGTGTTCCCAACCCCGGCCGGCTACACCCTGCGCGCCGTGGGCGAGGAGGCCGAACATCCCGCGCGCAGCTGGGTCTCCTGGAGGGCTTTTCACCCGGACGAGCCGGAGGCGGCCTATGGCGGCTGGGAGTGGTATCGCAACGTCCAGCGCGCTCCGCTCTACCGCCGCGACCTCGACCTGGTGGCGGTCGCTCCAGATGGTGAACACGCCGCTTTTTGCACGCTCTGGTTTGATGATGTGACCCGCACCGCCGCCTTTGAGCCCGTGGGCGTGCATCCGGCGCATCAGCGCCGTGGGTTGGGCAAAGCGCTGATGGCCGAAGGGCTGCGCCGCGTGCGCGGCCTGGGGGCGACGCTGTGCACGGTGGGCTCCTACTCGGAAGCCGCCGGGGCGTTGTACGCGGCGCTGGGCTTCACCCACTATGAGTTGAGCGAACCCTGGATCAAGGAGTGGTGAGCGGCCGCTGATTTGCTACAATCCACGCCGGAGACGTCATGCGGCTGCGCGCTGTTATTTCTTTCTCTCTGCTGATGTTGCTGAGCCTGGCCGGCGCCGGGCCGGCGGCCTCCGCCCCCGCCGGCGCAGCGTTCGCGCCCGGCGCGCACCTGCGTTTTGAGCATCTCACCATCGATGAAGGCCTCTCGCAGAACGCCGGGCTGGCGCTGCTGCAGGACCGGCAGGGCTACTTGTGGATTGGCACGCAGGACGGCCTGAACCGCTACGACGGCTATACCATCACGCAGTTCAAGAACGACCCCGACAACCCCGCTTCGCTGGGGCATAACAGCATCCTCGCCCTGTATGAAGATGCCGCCGGCGATGTGTGGATTGGCACCTGGGGCGGGGGGCTGAACCGCTATGACCCGGACGCCGGCCGCTTCACCCGCTACCTGCCCGACCCGGCCAACCCCGCCAGCCTCAGCCATCCAGTCGTCACCGATATTTTCCAGGACGCGCACGGCATTTTTTGGATTGCCACCCTGGGCGGCCTGGAGCGCTTCGACCCCGCCAGCGGGGCGTTTACGCATTTTCGGCACGACCCCGCCGACGCGGCCAGCCTGAGCAGTGACGCCATCTCGGTGATTGTCCCGGCCGGCGCCGGCCAGTTGTGGATTGGCACGGGCGCGTTTGGCACGCCGGGCGCCGGGCTGAACCTGTTCGACCCCGCCACCGGCCGCGCCCAACGGCTCGCGGCCCAGGGCCAGTGTCTGGCGTCCCCGAATATCGCCGATCTTCTGCCCGCGGCCGGGGGCCAGGTGTGGATTGCCTACGGCGGATATGGAGTCTCCGGCGGCGGGCTGGATCAGTACCACCCGGCGACCGGGGCCTGCCAGCACTTCGACAGCGCCAGCGCCCTCGGGAATCAGATTACGGACAACAACCTGACCGACCTGCTGCTTGATCGGGAAGGCGCGCTGTGGGCCACCAGTTGGTCGGGCGGCGTCTGGCGGCTGGCACCCGGCGCCGCCGAGGGCGTCACCGTGATCCAGCACAGCCCCGCCGACCCGGACAGCCTCTCCAACGACAACACCTTCAGCCTGCTGCAGGACCGCTCGGGCGTCCTCTGGATTGGCACGCTGAGCGCCGGCCTCAACCGGCTCAACCTCGATTCCCTGCAATTCCGCACCTATCGCACCGTGGCCGCCGATCCGCACAGCCTGCCGAGCAACCATGTCGGCGCGTTCGCGCAAACCCCGGACGGCACGCTGTGGGTGGGAACTTGGGAGAAGGGCCTAGCGCGCTTCGACCCCGCGCGCGGCCGTTTCACCGCCTTCCAGAATGACCCCGCCAACCCCGCCAGCCTGTCCAGCGATCTGGTCATGGCGCTCCAGGCCGGCCCGGAGGGCTCACTCTGGGTGGGCACCCTGGGCGGCGGGCTAAACCACTTCAACCCGCGCACTGGTCAGTTCACGCGCTACCAAAACGACCCCGCCGACCCGGCCAGCCTGCTTGAAAACCAGGTCACCACCCTCCTCCACGATTCCGCCGGCCGGCTGTGGGCGGGCAATTTTGCGGGCCTCTCGCGGCGCGATCCCGGCGCGGCGGGGTTCGTCAACTACCCTTTGCCGGCGCCGGCGGTGGCGCTTCAGCTCATCGGCGCTGACCTGTGGATTGGCACCTGGGGGGGCGGCGTCTTCCGGCTCGACCTGTCCAACCCGGCCAGCCTGGATCCGGCTCGGGCGGCCTTCCGCACCCTCGTTCATGATCCGGCCGACGCCAATTCGCTGAGTGATAACAGCGTTTTTTCCATCCTGGCCGCGCCCGAGGGCGTGGTCTGGCTCGGCACGCAGGGCGGCCTGAACCGCTTCAACTCCGCCACCGGCCAGTTCACGGTCTACACCACGAAAAACGGCCTGCGCAACACCTCCATCTTGGGCCTTTTGCGGGATCAGAACGGCTTTCTGTGGCTGACTACCAACAACGGCCTGGCCCGCTTCGACCCGGCGCGGGAGACCTTTCAGATTTACGACAAGAGCGATGGGCTGCAAGGCAACGAGTTCAACTCGAACGCGTATTTCCAGGCCGCCAACGGCGAGTTCTATGTGGGCGGGGTCAGCGGCTTTAGCGTTTTTGACCCGCTCAGCCTGCGCCGGAACACCCCGCCGCCGCCGGTGGTGATCACCCAGTTTTCGATCTTCAACACCCCGCAGCCCTTTGACCGGTCCGGCGCTGAGCCGCTCCAGTTGAGCTATGCCCAGAATTTCATCGCATTTGAATTCGCGGCGCTCGATTATCAGGCGCCGCACAAAAACCAGTACACGTATAAGCTGGAGGGCTTTGATGCCGACTGGGTGCCGGCCGGCCCGCGCAACTACGCCAGTTACACCAACCTGCCCGGCGGCGAGTACACCTTCCGCGTGCGGGCTGCCAACAGCGCCGGCGTCTGGAACCAGGCCGGCGCCGCCCTGCGGCTGACGGTCACGCCGCCCGTCTGGCAGACGTGGCCGTTCCAGGCGGGCGTGGTGGCGGGGCTGGTCGGGCTGCTGGGCGCGGGGTTTCACTGGCGGGTGCGGGCCGTGCGCGCTCAGAATGCCCAGCTCCAGCGCCTGGTGGCCGACCAGAAGCGCGTGGAGGCGGAGCTGCGCGAATCCGAAGCCCGGTTTAAGGCCATGTTTGAGAACTCCGCCGTCGGGATGGGCTTGATGTCACTGGACCGTGTGGTGATTGACTCCAATCCGGCTATGTGCGCGATGTTGGGCTATGCGCGCGAAGAGCTGATTGGGAAAAGCCCGGCGCTGGTCACCCACCCGGAGGACTTCGCCGCGTCCACCGAGCAGTTCCAGAAATTGCTGGCGGGCGAAAACACCCACTACGTTACCGAGCGGCGCTATGTGCGGAAAACCGGCGAGGTCTTCTGGGCTCAGATTTCGATGAATCTCCTGCGCGACCCGCACGGCCGGCCGCTCTACCTGGTTGGGCTGATCAACAACATTGACGCCCAAAAACGCGCCGCCGAGCGGCTGGCGGCTCAGGAAGCCGAGTATCGGCAATTGTTGGAGCAGCGCGTGGCCGAGCGCACCGAAGAACTGAATCTCGCCAACGAACGGCTGCGGGCCAAGGCCGCCCAAGATGCGGTAACGGCCGAACGCACCCGCCTGGCGCGCGACCTGCATGACGCCGTGACCCAAACGCTGTTTTCCACCACCTTGATCGCGGATGTTCTGCCGGCGATCTGGGAGATGAACCCCGCGGAAGGCCGCCGCCGCCTGGAAGAGGTGCGCCACCTGACGCGCGGCGCGCTGGCCGAAATGCGCACCCTGCTGGTGGAGCTGCGCCCCAACGCCCTGGTGGAAGTGCCGCTGCCGACCCTGCTGCGCCAGCTGACCGAGGCGTTGGCCGGCCGCGCGCGGCTGCGGATTGAGCTTAGCGCCGCCGTGGACTGCCCACTGCCCGCGGAGGTGCAGGTGGGGCTGTATCGCATCGCGCAGGAGGCGCTGAACAATGTGGTCAAACACGCCCAAGCCAGCCAGGCGTTTGTCACCTTGCGGGGCGGCGCGGCGGTCCGGCTGACGGTGGCCGACAACGGCGCGGGCTTTGACCCCTCCACCGTGACGGCCGACCATCTCGGCCTGAAGATCATGCGCGAGCGCGCCGACGCCCTGGGCGCGCAACTCAGCGTGTACAGCGAGCCGGGCGAGGGAACGCAGATTTCCGTGGTGTGGCAGGCCCAGCCCGCCGGCGCCCCACCCAACGGTCAGGCCGGCCGCTAGGGCCCGGTCCGCCTGAACCAGATGGCGTTGAGTCGCTTTGGGTGAGCGTCAATCGCAGCCGGGTTGTCCATTACCATCAGGCGGACGGGGACTAGGGCTACGGGATGAGTCGGGAGAAGCGCATGGAAAACAAAACCCGCATCATGCTGGTGGATGATCACGCGGTCGTGCGTTCGGGCCTGGGGGCGTTTCTAAGCGTGCACCCGGATCTGGAACTGGTGGGCGAGGCTGAAAATGGCGAGCAGGCCGTGGCGCGCGCCGGCCTGCTCCAGCCGGACATCATCTTGATGGACTTGATGATGCCGGTGATGGATGGCGTGGCCGCCATTGCCGCCATCAAAAAACAGCATGCCGCCATCCAGATCATCGCGCTGACCAGCTTTCAGGAGGATGAGCTGGTGCAGAACGCGCTCCGCGCCGGGGCGGTCGGCTACTTGATGAAAAACGTCAGCGCGCGCGAATTGGCGGCGGCCATCCAGGCGGCCAGAGCCGGCCAGATGACGCTCTCGCCCGAAGCCGCCCAGGCGCTTGTCCGCGCCAGCCAGCAGCCGCAGGACGCCGAAAAGCTGACTGAGCGCGAGCGCGAAGTGCTCAAGCTGATGGTCGAGGGCTTGAACAACGCCGAAATTGCCGAACGGCTGGTGGTCAGCCTGTCAACGGTCAAATATCACATCAGCAATATCTTGACCAAGCTGGGCGTGGATAACCGCGTGGCGGCGGTCACCCAGGCGCTCCAGAAAAAATTAGTGGGGTAACCGGGCCAGCGGCGCCGCTCCGCCCCTCCCGCCGGAGGGGCTTTTTGTTTAATGGCGCGCGCGGCCGCCGCCCGGCTAAGTCCTGGCCACCTGACCAGGGCAAAACTCCCCCCAAGGCGGGAAGTGTTTTGGGGCGCCGGCCGATATAGTGAACGGCGGAGGAGCAAACCCATGACCACCCCCATAACCCGCCGCACCTTCCTCAAGACCGCCGGCCTGAGCCTGGGCGCGGCCGTGGCGGCGTGCGGGGGGCTGACGGCCCTCGCCGCGCAGCCGCCCGCCATCGCGTTTCCTGAAATCACCGGAGGCCATCCCATGAATGACAAAGTTTTAATCGCCTACGCCAGCAAGTGCGGCTCCACAGGCGAGATCGCGCTGGCCATCGCCGACGAGCTGGTCCAGCGCGGCCTGACCGCGGACGTGCGCCCGGCCGGCCCGGTGACGTCCGTGGCCGGCTATCGCGCCGTGATCGTCGGCAGCGCCATCCGAATGGGGCAGTGG
>JAGOBN010000192.1 GCA_017999235.1 Anaerolineales bacterium
TGTGCAGTTCGTGGGCGAGCTGCGCCGGTCGCTGGAGGATGTCTATCTCCAGTTGATCCACGCGTCCACCCCGCCAGGTTCCATGTGAAACATCTCTCTCTAGGTATCCTATGAACACCCTGCGTATCCGCACCATCGTCCTCAAAGAATGGTCCGAGGTCTTCAAGAACCGGCTGGTGCTCGCCACCGTCGTGGCGCTCCCGCTGCTCTTCGCGCTCCTGCCGCTCGGGGTGCTGTTTGGCACCCACAGCACGATGAGCGGCGCCGGCGACGTGACCGATCTGCCGCCCTCGTTTCTCAAGGCCTGCGGCGAGCTGGCGGCCTTCGAGTGCCTGCAGTATTACATCCTCAACCAGTTTCTGGTCTTCTTCATGATGATGCCGCTGATCATCCCCACCTCGATCGCGTCCTACAGCATCGTGGGCGAGAAGACCACCCGCAGCCTGGAACCGCTGCTCGCCACACCCATCACCACCGAAGAACTGCTGGCGGCCAAAGGGCTGGCCGCCGCGCTGCCCGCCATCGGCGCCACGTGGCTCAGCTTCCTGGTCTTTATCCTGGGGGCGCCGCTGGCCGGCGCCAGCGCCGGCGTGATCAGCAACATCCTCAGCCCCACCTGGCTGACGGCCGTCTTTGTCATCGGCCCGCTGATGGCCGTGCTCTCCGTCAACTTCGCGGTGATGGTGTCATCGCGCGTCACCGACCCGCGCGCCGCCGAGCAAATCTCCAGCCTGCTGGTCCTGCCTCTGATGATCCTGGTCTTCGGCCAGATCGCGGGCCTGTTCATCATCAATTTTCCGCTGATGCTGGCTATCGCCGCCGGATTGGTGGTGGTGGATATCGGCGCCATCTACCTGGGCGCCCAGATCTTTCAGCGGGAAGCCATTCTCACCAAGTGGAAGTGAACCATGTGCTCCAGTTTTTGCCTGCTCCCAACTTTGCCCGCCGACCGACGGAGGCCGGCCGCTTATCGGCTGGTCTCGATCAGCCTAATCATCCTGGGGCTGGCCCTCAGCCTGCCTGCCTGGGCCGCGGCCCAAACCCCGGTCCCGGACGAACTGGTGCTGTATGTGCGCCGGACCTTTGGTTACGGCGGCGGCAGCCAGATCCAGGGCTCCTTCCGCTTTGAGATCCAGGGGCCGGCCGATCTGACCCAGGTGACGTACCGGATTGACGACACCGTGATCAGCACCACCACCCAGTCGCCGTTCCGGGTCGACTTTCAGACCGACGACTATCCGTTGGGCCAGCACACCCTGACCGCCGAGGGCCTGACGGCCGGCGGCCGCACCCTGACCGCCGCGCCCCGGCGCTACGAATTCGTCAGCGCGGGGGCCGGCACCCAGGCCGCCATCCAGCTGATCGTCCCTCTGCTGGGCGGCGTGCTGGGGGTGATGGCGCTGACGTTTGTGATCTCCATGCTGCCCACCTGGCTGGGCCGGCGCCAGCCCCTGCCGGCCGGCGCGCCCCGGGATTACGGGCTGCTGGGCGGCGCGATCTGCCCGCGCTGCGGCCGGCCCTTCCCCCGCCACCTCTGGGGCATCAACGTCAGCTTTGCCGGGAAGTTCGACCGCTGCGACCACTGCGGCAAGTGGAGCCTGGTGCGGCGCGCCAGCCCGGAAGCGCTGCGGGCCGCCGAAGCCGCCGAGCTGGCCGCCGACCCCCGGCAGGCGCCGCCCGCGGACGCTTCGCTCCGCAAGGAGATCGACGACTCGCGTTACGTGGATTGACCGGGGCTGATCCAGCCTGGCCTGCCCGCGCCGGTGGTCAACCGCCGGCGCGTTTGCGTTCAGGTGGCCGGGATGCTATGATCGCGCCTCGTTTTCTTGTGGAGGTGCGTGATGGCGGAAAAATTCCTGGCCAAAAGCAAGGCCAATAACAGCCCGGCCCCGAACGGCCAGACCCAACAGCCCAAACCCAAGCCGGAGCCCCGCCCCCTGGTGGGCGAGTTCTGGCGCTTTGCGGTGCTGTTCTCTTTTGTGATGAACGTCATCCTGCTGGTGGTGGTGGCCGGCCTCGTGGGCCTGGTCTTCCAGATCACCAGCCAGGTGGCCGAACCTCTGGTCGGCGGCCTGCATGACAGCTTCATCGAGATGCAGGAAGCCACGATCCTGGCCAGCATCCCCGTGGACGAGAGTATCCAGGTCAATGACACCATCCCGGTGGTCTTCGACCTGCCGCTCAACCAAAACACCATCGTCACCCTGACCGCGCCGCTGGCCATCAACGGCGCCACCGTCAATATCATCAGCGGCGGTCTGACCCTGAACGCGGATGCCGATATCGTCCTGCCGGCCGGCACCGGGCTCCCCGTGCAGCTCAACCTGGTGGTGCCGGTCAGCCAGACGGTGCCCGTCTCGCTCAAGGTGCCGGTCAAGATCACGGTGCCCGTCAACATCCCCCTGGCGCAGACCGAGCTCAACGCGCCGTTCACCAAACTGGCCACCCTGGTGGCCCCCTACAACGCCTTGCTCAAGACCCTGCCCACCTCGTGGAGTGAGGCCCTGCTCGGCCGATGACGACCCGCCCCGGGAACGACCGGCCGCCGGTCTGCGACTACGAAGGCTCGCAGTACCAGGACGAGTTTTGGGAGCGCGGCGGCCGGGCTTACGAAGATCAGACCGAGGCGCACGCCCTGCGCGCCCTCCTGCCGGCCGGCGGACACCGGCTGTTGGAGGTCGGCGCCGGCGCCGGCCGCAACACACCGCGCTACGCCGGCTTCGAGCGCGTGGTCCTGCTGGATTACTCGCGCACCCAGCTGCAGCAGGCCCAGGCCCGGCTCGGACGCGATCCGCGTTACACCTACGTCGCCGCTGATGTCTACCGGCTGCCTTTTGCGCCGGGGCTCTTCGACGCCGCCACCATGATCCGGGTGCTTCATCACTTGGCCGAGGCGCCGGCCGCCTTGGCCCAGGTGCGGGCCGTGCTCCAACCGCAGGCCGCCTTCATTCTGGAATTCGCCAACAAACAGAATCTGAAAGCCATCGCCCGCTGGGCGCTCGGCCGCCAGCGCTGGAGCCCGTTCGATCCCGCGCCGGTGGAATTTGCGGCCCTCAATTTTGATTTTCACCCGGGCACCACCCTGGCTTGGCTCAAGGCGGCCGGCTTCACGGTGGAAGCCATCCGCGCGCTCTCTTATCTGCGGGTGCCGGTGCTCAAACGGCTGGTCCCGAACGCGCTCCTGGTCGCGGCCGACGCGGTGCTCCAGCCCACCGGCCGGCTGGTACAGCTCGCGCCCAGCATCTTTGTGCGCGGCCGGGCCAGCGCCGCCGGCCCCCGGGCCTCCGCCAACCAGTTCTTTAAATGCCCGGAGTGCGGGGCGCTGGACTTAAACGACACCGGCGACCACCTCCGCTGTTCGGGCTGTGGCCGCCGGTGGGCGGTGCAGGACGGGATCTACGATTTCAAGGCCTCGCTGTAGGCTCCGCCAGCCAATACTGGCTGCCGTTGGACGTCCGCTGCAAGAAGCCGCCATCCACCAGGTCCCGCCGCAGCCCGCTGGTGTCGTTGTGAAAACGCGCCAGCGTTTCGTTCACCTGCTTTTCGGTGTACCGCTGCCCCGGCTCAAAAGCTTGCGCTAAGTAACGCAGGACCGCCTGCAGTTTCTTGGCCCCCAGCGGCACCTCGCGCAACCGGCCGTCCGCCAGCAGATAATTCTTGAGCACCTGCTGATCATAGGCCGCCAGCGTGTCCGGCAGTTCCGGCGCCGGCGGCCGCGCTGTCAGCCGCCCCGCCAAAGCGCGGGCGGCCGCCCAGTGCAGGGCATACCGGGCGCCGCCTGGCGCGGGGGACGTCTCCTTCTGCACCAGCCCCGCGCCGATGAGGGTCGCCAGGTGGCGCGCAACGACCGCCGGCTTGAGCTCCAGCGCGGCCGCCAGCTCCTCCGTGGTGCGCGCCTGGCGCACCAACTGGCCGGCGATCGCCAGCCGCTCGGTATCCACCAGCGCCCGAAAAAACATCTCCAGCTCGGCCTGATTCAGCGCCTCAGCCGCCGCGTTTAGGGTAGTCATCGTCGTCTCTCGCTTTCTGGCATCTGTTACCTCCAGCGCCGCTGGCTCCGCGGCGGTCCGCCAATACTGCCGGCCATCCGGATCCCGCGCCAACAGGTGATAGCTGATCAGGGCGCGGCGCAGGCTGGCCGTATCCGGGTGGAAGCGCCCCAATACCAGGTTGACGTGCTTTTCGGTGTACGTCTGTTCCGGCTTGAACTGCCGGGCGAGGTGGCGCAGGACGGCCTGAAGCTTCTTTTGTTGGGCCGGGATCTCTTTAAGCGAACCATCCCGGCGGGAAAAATCCCGCACCACCTGGCGGTCAAACGCTTCCACATCCACATCCATGGTCGCCTGCGGCCAGGTTTCTTGGGCCAACAATTGGCCCGCCAAACTATGCACCGCCGCCAGCCGCAGCCGATAGGGCTTCTCACGGCCGCGCTGGCCTTCCGCCTCCACCAGGCCGGCCTCCGCCAGTTTGGCCAGGTGATGGGAGATCGTGGCCGGCTTGACGGCCAGCATGGCCGCCAACTGCTCGCCGGTCAAGCTCTCGCGCGCCAACAGGCCCACGATCTTCAGCCGGGTGCCGTCGGCCAGGGCTTTGAAGAACCGGGTCAATTCGGGGTTTTTGTCGCTCACACAACCGCCATACTGATTAGACGAACATCTAATTATACACAACAACCCTGGCGTGTCAAACAACCCCCACGATAGCGCCCCGGCCGCCCCCCAAAGCACAGGTCCGCCGTCCGATGGAGTTACGGTAAAATTTCGCAGTCCCTTTTCTCAGGAGTTTGATATGACCCTGTCTCGAGATACGCATGCGGTGGAAGTCGCCGGCGTCAAGCGTGACCTGCCGCTCTTTGAAGTCAAGCCGGGGCTGCGCATTGCCGTGCTCAACATCCTGGGCGATACTGAACTGGTGGAAGCCGCCGGCCGCGCGCTGGCCCAGAAGTTGGCGGCGCTGGCGTATGACGTGCTGGTGACGGCGGAGGCCAAAAGCATTCCGCTCGTCCACTCCCTCTCCGTCCATGCCCAGAAGCCCTACGTGGTGCTGCGTAAATCGTACAAACCGTACATGGGCGAGACGATCGAGGCCGAGACGCTCTCCATCACCACCGGCAAGCCGCAGACGCTGTATCTGGATGAGAAGGACCGGCGGCTGATCCACGGCCGGCGCGTCGTTCTGGTGGACGACGTCATCTCCACCGGCTCAACGCTGCAAGGCATGCGGCTGGTGCTCAGCAAGGCCGGCGCCGAGGTGGTGGCCGAGTCCGCCATCTTCACCGAAGGCGAACGCTCGCAATGGGAGAACATCATTGCCCTGGGGCATCTGCCTTTGTTTACGGGCTGACAAATTCCAAGTCCTTCAGCCGCCCCGGTAGCAGGCCCCTGCCCAGCGCGGGGTTTAGAGCGCCGTCAGGAGAAGGTGATGTTAAATAATCTATTTGGACGCCGGGATGATGAGAATCGCATCCGCCAGGAGGGCCGGCTGCCGCCCGGCCAGGCGCTGACCAACCGCTTCCCGGTCCTGCACTACGGGCCGGTGCCGCCCTTCAACGCGGCTGCCTGGGACCTGCGCGTCTTTGGCGAGGTGGAGCAGGAAGTGGTCTGGACCTGGGAAGCCTTCAACCAACTCCCGCGCACCACGGTCAAGATGGACCTGCACTGCGTGACGCGCTGGAGCAAGTTCGACACCGCCTGGGAAGGGGTAGCGCTCAAGACGCTAATCGCTGAAGGCGTGATCAAACTCAAGCCGACGGCGAAGTATCTGCTGCAACATTGCGAATACGGCTTTACCGTCAACGTGCCGCTGGACGTGGCGCTGGCGCCCAATTTTCTGTTGGCCACGCACTTTGACGGCCAACCGCTGACGCCCGACCACGGCTATCCGCTGCGCGGCGTCGTCGGCCACATCCCCGGCGCCGACCACAAGACCCCTTATCTATGGAAGGGCGGCAAGTGGCTGCGCGGTTTGGAGTTTTTGGCGCGGGATCGACTGGGGTTCTGGGAACAGGCCGGCTACCACAATGAGGCCGATGTCTGGAAAGAGGAGCGCTTCGCGTACGGCTAACCGCCCGCGCGGCGCCGCGTGAGCCGAGGCCCAGCCGCCTCGGCTCTTTTTGTTAAACCGGCGCGCCGGCGTCCACGGAGCGCAAAAAATCCAGCACCACGTGGTTAAACACTTCCGGCTGATCAATCGGGGTGGCATGGCCGGAGTCCGCGATCACCACACGCCGCGCGCCGGCGATGCCGGCCGCCAACGCCTCCCCGGCGGCGCGCGGCACCGTCGTGTCGCGGTCCCCCAGCACCACCAGCGTCGGGCAGCGCAGGGTGCCCAGGCCCGGCCGGGCGTCAAAACGCCGGATCGCCAGCAGCGCCTGCCAATAGGTGCCGCGCGCGTTCCGGCTCAAACTGGCGACCGTGGCGGCGCGCAGCGGGGCCTGCTCCGGCTTGGGGAAGAGGCCGGCGGCGATAAACCCCGCCAGGGCGGCGCGCGACCCGAAGGCCAGCAGCCACAAGCGCCGCGCCAGCCGGCCCACCCCGCCGGCGCCGGCCGGCCGATAGCGGGCAAAAGTATTCACCAGCGTCAACGAGCGCACCTGTTCCGGAAACAGGATCCCCAGCGCCAGGGCCACCGCGCCCCCTAAAGACAAACCGACCACGTGGGCCGGCCCGCCCAACTCAACCAGCAGGCGGGCCACATCCCCGGCCATGGCCGGCACCGTCAGCCGGCCGCGATAGGGCGATTGCCCGTGGCCGCGCAGATCCACGCTGATAGTTTGATAGCGGGCGCTGAACGCCGGCACCTGCAGCTCCCAATCGTCGGCGTTGGAGCCGAGGCCATGCAGAAAGATGACGGGCGCGCCGCCGCGCCTGGCCTCTCCCGGCGCCGCCGCCGGAGAGGGGGCCGCCGCCAGGTAGCGCATCCGAAAACCGTTGATCTCAGCGAAGGGCATAGCGGCGCAGAGGGCTAGCGATATCGCGCCTTGAAGTCGGCGGGCGCGATGGGCAGGATAATCTCGCCCTCGACGGGATCACCGACGGCGGTGACGGCTTCCGGCTGGCGCACCGCTAGAAAGGCCGTGTACGCCGCCATCAGCGCGTCCAATTCGTCGTGCGTGCGCAGACCGGGGAAAACCAGGGTCCCCTCCCGCAGGTGATGGCGGGTGAGTTCCTCCACCGCGTCCATCGGGTCCGGCACATCCACCCCTTCGTCGTAGAGCACAATCTGGCGCTGGAGCCGGCCTTCCAGCGTGTCCTTGCGCAGCGGGCGATGTCCCAGCCGGACCGTGAAGCCGCCATGCGGATAAACTTCCAGAAACACGCGGGGCGCGCCCCGGCCGCTGGCGGCTCCAGAGGCCACAGG
>JAGOBN010000193.1 GCA_017999235.1 Anaerolineales bacterium
CCGACCTGATCCGCCGGTACACCGGGGCGGCGGAAAGCGCCCAAGCCCTGCGGGCGGTCAACGCCTTCTGGTCACGCTTTGTGGACACGGAGACCGTGGACACCCCGGACGAAGCCCTGAACTTCATGACCAACACCTGGCTGAAGTACCAGGCGATTTCCTGCCGCTTGTGGGGCAAGTCGGCGCTGTACCAGGTCTCGGCCGGCTACGGTTTCCGGGACCAACTGCAGGACAGCCAGATCTTTCTGGTCAGCGAGCCGGAATTGGCCAAGCAGCAACTGCTGCGGCACGCCGCCCAGCAGTTTGTCGAGGGCGATGTGCTGCACTGGTGGTTCTCCATCCGCGGCGGCGGGCCGCGCACCAACTGCTCGGACGACCTGCTCTGGCTGCCGTTTATCCTGGATGCGTACCTGCAGGAGACCGACGATTTCAGCATCCTGGATGAGCTGATCCCGTTCTTGAACGGGCCGGCCGCCCCGCTCTACGAGCATTGCCGGCGCGCCATCGAGCGCTCGTTCTCGCGCTTCTCGCCCCGCGGCCTCCCGCTGATGGGCGACCACGATTGGAATGACGGCCTGAGCGCCGTCGGCACGCTGCTGCGCGGCGAGAGCTTCTGGGTGGCCGAGTTCCTGTACCTGATCCTGGGCCGCTTCGCCCCGCTGGCCCGCCGGCGCGGGGACGCCGCCTTTGCCGCCCGCTGCGAGACGGTGCGGGACAGCCTGCAGGCGGCCATGCACCGGCACGGCTGGGACGGCGCCTGGTATTTGATGGCCACCACCGATGCCGGTTTGTTGCTGGGCTCCCAGACGAACACGGAAGGCCAGATCTTCCTGATGCCCAACCTGTGGGCCGTCATCAGCGGCCTCGCCGAACCCGAACGCGCCCAGGCGGCGCTGGCGGCCGTCACCCAGTACCTGCTCAAAGATTACGGGACCCTGCTGAACTATCCCGCCTTCACCCACCCCCGGCCGGATATCGGGTACGTGACCCGCTATGCGCCGGGGCTGCGCGAAAACGGCGGCGTCTACACCCACGCCGCCACCTGGGCCGTCTGGGCCTATACGCTGGCCGGCCAGCCCGAGCGCGCCTACGAGGCGTACCGGAAGATCTGCCCGCCCAACCGCAGCGCGGATATCGACACCTACAAAGCCGAGCCCTACGTTACGCCCGGCAACGTGGACGGGCCGCTCTCGGAATACTATGGGCGGGGCGGCTGGACCTGGTACACGGGTTCCGCGCAGTGGCTGCACCGGATGGCCACCCACTGGATTTTGGGCCTCCGGCCGCAAGCCGACGGCCTCCTGGTGGATCCCGCGATCCCGGCCGAGTGGCCGGGCTTCACGGTGACCCGGAAATTCCGGAACGCCGTCTACCGCATCGTGGTGAAGAATCCCGCCCGGGTCAGCCGGGGCGTCCGGACGGTGCTGGTCGATGGCCGGCCGGTGGCCGGCCAAGTGCTCCCTGTCCTGGGTGATGGGCAAACCCACGCCGTCGAGATTGTCATGGGCTGAGGCCCGGTGACGCTGACGCAAGGAGGTGCGTATTGGGGTAGGCTGAATCCGACCCGTTGACCCGCCCGTTTTGCAGCTATCCAGAGGAGAACTTGTCATGCGAATGCCCGCCAAGCTGATCAACTACGTAATGACGGCGACCTTGGTCGCCAGCACGCTCGCCGCGTGCGCGGCGCCGGCCACGCCCACCGCCGAACCCGCGGCCACCCAGGCGCCCCAACCCACCGCCGCGCCGACCACGGCAGTGCCGGCCACCGCCGCGCCGGAGCCCACCGCGGTGCCGCCCACCGCCGCGCCGGAGCCGATTACCCTGCGCTACGCCAACTGGAATGTGGGAACCGAAGAAGAGAACAATCTCCAGCGCCAGATGGTCGCAGCTTATATTGAAGCCAACCCGCATGTGACGGTCGAGTTTGTGGATATGTCCGGCGAGGGCGGCTGGGACGCCATCCTGACCGCTTACGCGGCCAAGGGCGAACTGCCGGATGTCTTCATGGCCAACAACGTGCCGCTGTATGTGGCCAACGGCTGGCTGGCCGATCTGTCCGAGCAGGTCCAGGATGACGCGGACTGGCAGAATGTCCCGCAAGTCCTGAAGGACGCCTTCACCTACAACGGCAAGGTCTTCGGCCTGCCGGCCGCCCAGTTTGTGATGGGCTACTTTGTCAATCGCGAGCTGTATGAGGCCGCCAACCTGGATGCGCCGGAGTACGGCTTCTCGATCGACGAGTTCAACACCGGCATTACCACCCTGACCGATGTCTCCAAGGGCGTCCTGGGCCTGGACGAGCAGGAATTCGTGATGGGCTGGTATCCGAGCACCGTGGACAGCAACTTGAAGTGGTTTGGTTTCGACGGCGCCCGGATGAACTACAACTCGGCCGCCTTCAAGGAAGGCCTGGCCAAGGCCGGCGAAGTGAAGCCATATACCTGGCAGGGCCTGTCCGACGAGCAGAAGGCGAACTTCAAATCCACCGGGCCGTGGGAGCTGTTCTTGAACCAGGAAGCGGGCCTGCGCTGGGACGCCTCCTGGGCGGTGCCGGGCTACGTGCAGAACGCCACCTTTGATTGGGACTTCATCGGCATCCCCGGCGGCAACCAGGCGCTGGTGGCGGACGTGATCGTGGTGTCCGAGACCGCGCCCGATATCGCCGCGGCCTACGCGTTCGCCAAGTGGATGACCTTCTCCACCGCCGCGTATGCCAAGGAAGCCGAGCTGGCCGAGGCGGCCGGCTCCGCCCCCAAGATGCCGGTCTCGGTGGATGCGGCCTCGATCGAGCTGTACAAGCAGTTCGTCGACAAGCCCGGCATCCTGGCCGCGCTGGAGAACCTGGACAACAGCGTGATCGAGTCGCTGGCCAAGATCATCCCGGGCTACATCAACGCGCGCTGGGAAGGCAAGCCGGGGATTGACATCGGCGAAGATAAGGATGTCAATATGTGGTACATGTTCAACTTCGCCAACGAAGGGCGCTTCAAGTATGAAGACTACGCCGCGAAGCTGGAAGAGTTTGCCAACCAGATCCTGACGGAAGCCCAGGCCACGGTCAACAAGTAGCCTGTAACCCGGGCGGGCATTGTGGCGTCACAATGCCCGCCTCCCTTGGGCCTTGGCGGCTCAACAAGCTGGATTGGTCTATGAAGCGGAGTCACTGGCTGCGGCTGCTGGGGGCGGCCCTCATCGTCCTGACCGCGCTGCCGGCCCCGGCGCGCGCCGCGCTCCCCAGCGCGCCGCCGGCCTCCGGGACCGCCGGCCGCCGCCCGGCCGCCGCCGGCCTTCCGGTGGTGGAGGTGCGCGCCGATACGTTTGGCGCGGTGCTGGCCGAGGATGCGGCGGCCGCGCTGTACGCCAAACCGAGCGTCCGCCTGGAGCCCGGCGACCGCCTGCAGTTTGCGGTGTCGGTGGCGGCGGCCGGCCAGTACACCCTGGCGTTTGATATGGCCGCCGCCGCGGCCGCCGCCTTCGGCCGTGCGCCGGAAGGCCAACTGCGGGTGGACGGGGATTTCCCGGTCCCCGAAGCCCGGCGCTTCGTCTTCCCCATCTTCTTCCACAACCGCTCCGCTCAGTTCCCGCTGGACCGCTACGGGAACGAGGCCCTGATCCGGCAGGACCGGCTGGTGCGGTGGAGCCGGGCCGCCCTGCGTGACGCGGCCTTCAGCCAGGCGTATCCGCCGGCCGTGACGCTGGCCGCCGGGCCGCACACCTTCGAATTTGAGGCGGCGCTGGCGCCGCTGTATCTGGGCAGCCTGTATCTCACCCCGGCCGCGCCCTACCCCGCTTACGCCGACTACCTGGCCGCCCAGCCGGCCGCGGAGGCCGCGGGCGTGCTGATCGCGCTGGAGGCTGAACACCCGGCCTACAAAAACGACACCTCCATCCGCCCCATCAGCAGCCGCAGCCTGACGGCCACGCCCTATGACACCTACCGCCTGTTGCTCAACACCCTGGGCGGCGAGGCCTGGCAGCGCAGCGGCACCGCCGTCTACTACGAAGTAGAGGCGCCGGCCGCCGGCCGGTATCTGCTGACCCTGCGCGCCCTCCAGAACTTCAAAGACAACTTCACCGTCTACCGGCGCATCACCGTCAACGGCGTAGTCCCGTTTGCGGAGCTGAACGCGGTGCCGTTCAATTATTCGCCGGCGTGGGCCAACCTGACCCTGGGCGGCGCCGCGCCCTACCAAATCTACTTGAACCAGGGCGTCAACGTTCTGGGCATTGAGGCCACCAACGCCCCCTACCGTCTGGCGGCCGAACGCCTTCAGCAGGCGCTCCTCGATATCAACGCCCTGGCGCTGGAGATCAAGAAGCTGACCGGGAACCAGGCCGACCCGTTCAAAGAGTGGGAGATCTCCGAGTACATCCCCGATCTGCAGGCCCGCCTGCTGGCCCTGGCCGGCGACCTGCAGCGGGACAAGGCCGACCTGCTGGCCGTCAACCAAAACGCCGGCTCTCAGGAAATCCTGGCCTACCAGATGGCGATCGACAACCTGGAGTTTCTGGCGCAGGACCCGGACAAGATCCCCAGCCGGATGAAACGGTTGTCCGAAGGGTCGGGCTCGGCCGCCCAACTGCTCGGCAAAGTGCTGCCCTCCCTGCAGAGCCAGCCGCTGGCTTTGGACAAGCTGTATCTCCACACACCGGACATGACGCCGCCGGCGGCGGCCGCGCCCTGGTACGCCGAGGTGGGCGAAGGCTTTAAACGCTTCCTGCGCTCCTTTGAGCCGGACCCCTATCAGACCATTGGGGCCGCCGCCGATGAACTGGAAGTCTGGGTCAACCGGCCGCGCCAGTACGTGGACCTGCTGCAAACGCTCACCGACGAGACCTTTACCCAGGACACGGGCATCCGGGTCAAGTTCTCGATCATGCCGGAGGAGTCCAAGCTGATCCTGGCCAACGCGGCCGGCCTGCAGCCGGACGTGGCCCTGGGGATCAGCACCAATGTGCCGTATGAGCTGGCCATCCGGAATGCGCTGACCGATTTGCGCGCCTTCGATGATTTTGACGCTTACATCCGGATCTATGCTCCGGGCGCGCTGTTGAGCTACATCATCAACGACTCCGTCTACGCCATCCCCGAGACGCAGGATTTCTGGGTCACCTATTACCGCACCGACATCCTGGCCTCCCTGGGCCTGCCCGTCCCGGATACCTGGGATCAGGTGATTGAGATTCTGCCCGAACTGCAGCGCTATGGCCTGAACTTCAACACGCCGCTGTCCAACGTGTCCGGCTCCAAGGGCTATCTGGTCACGGCCCCGTACCTGTTCAACCACGGCGCCCAGCTCTACAGCCCGGACGGTTTTGCGACCGGGCTGGACAGCGAAGCCGCCATCCAGGCTGTCAAGTTTATGGCCGACGGCTTCACCCTGTACGGCCTGCCGCTGACCACGGCCAATTTCTACGACAGCTTCCGCTACGGCAGCCTGCCGCTGGGGGTCTCCAACTTCACCGACTATCTCAAACTGCTGACGGCGGCGCCGGAGATCAACGGGCTGTGGGGCCTGGCCCTGTACCCGGCCACGGTCCTGGCCGACGGCACCCAGTACCGCTACGCCACCGGCTCCGCCCAGGCCAGCATCATGTTCCGCACCACCCAACGGCCGGACGACGCCTGGACGTTTATGAAGTGGTGGATGTCCACCCCCACCCAGGTGGATTTTCAGCAGCAGCTGATCCTCAACTACGGCCTGGAGTACCTGTGGAATTCAGCCAACCTGGAAGCCTTCCAATATTCGCCCATCCCGGAGGCGCACAAGGCCGTTATTCTGGAACAATGGCAGTGGCTGCAGGAGCCGGTCAAACTGCCCGGCAGTTACATGCAGGAGCGGGAACTGAGCAACGCCTGGAACCGCATCGTCTTTGACGGCGCGAACCCGCGGGTGGCCCTGGACCGCTCGGTTATCGTCATCAACCGCGAGATCACGCGCAAGATGGAAGAGTTTGGCTATCTGCAAAACGGCGTCAAGGTGAAGGAGTTCAAGATCCCGACGATTGAAACCGTCCGGGGCTGGATGGCGGCCGATGGCGACTAACACCGGCCGGCCGCCGGCCGCGAGCTCCTTCCGCCGCTGGCTGGACCGCGAGGGCAGCGCCTACGCGTTCCTGGCGCCGTACGCGCTGGCGTTCATCGTCTTTATCGTGGTGCCGGTCGCGGCGGCCGGCCTGCTGTCCTTTACCTTCTTTGACACCATCCAGCCGCCCCAGTTCACGGGGCTGCACAACTACCTGGTCCTGCTCACCCAGGACGAGGTCTTTATGCGCTACGTCCTGCCCAATACCATCCAGTTCGCGGTGCTGGTCGGGCCGGGCGGCTACCTGCTGTCCTTCCTGCTGGCCTGGATGCTGGCGCAGCTGCCCAAGGCGCCGCGCACGCTCCTGGCCCTGATCCTGTACTCGCCGTCCATGACCACGGGCGTGGCCATGACCGTGGTCTGGCGCACGCTGTTCAGCGGCGATCAGAACGGCTATTTGAACAGCTGGCTGCTGGAATTGAACGCCATCCCGGAGCCGATCCAGTGGCTGCAGTCGCCGCAGTACCTGATGCTCATCATGATCGTGGTGACGCTGTGGAGCAGTATGGGCGTGGGCTTCCTGGCCATGCTGGCCGGCATCCTGGAGATCAACCCGGAGCTGTACGAGGCCGGCAGCCTGGACGGGATCAGCAACCGCTTCCAGGAGATCATCCACATCACTATCCCGTCCATGAAGCCGCAGATGCTGTTTGGCGCGGTGATGGCCATCGTCTCCACCTTCCAGGCCGGCATGATCGGGGTGACGCTGTCCGGCGCCAACCCCACGCCGCAGTACGCCGGCCAGCTGATCGTCAACCACATCGAGGACTTCGGCTTCCTGCGCTATGAGATGGGCTACGCGGCGGCCGTCTCGGTGGTGCTGCTGCTGATGGTGCTCTTCTTCTCCCGGATGGCGAACCGGCTGTTCGCCAGCGAGGCGTGATCCCATGAAGCGCTTGCGCGGTCAACGCTGGGGCGGCTTTCGCAACAGCGGCATCAACCCCCAGGGGTTTCACCCCAGCCAGCTCAAGTTCTACGTGGTGCTGCTGCCGCTGACTATCGTGATGCTGCTGCCGATCCTCTTCATCTTCTCGCACGCCTTCAAGCCGCCGGACGAGCTGTTTGCGTATCCGCCGCGCTTCTTGGTGACCAACCCGACGCTCAAAAACTTCACCGACCTGTTCAACAAAATGTCCACCTCCGGGGTGCCGGTCAGCCGCTACCTGTTCAACAGCGTGCTGGTCACGGCCGTCACCGTCGGGGCGTCGGTCCTGGTCTCGTCCACGGCGGCGTATGCGCTGTCCAAAAA
>JAGOBN010000194.1 GCA_017999235.1 Anaerolineales bacterium
TGCTCGCTTTCGCGCAGCCGCTCTTCGGCCTGACGGCGCTCGGTGATGTCTTGGAGAAAGCCCTCGTAATAAAGCACTTGCCCGGCCGCATCCCGCACGAGCCGGGCCGAGATGGACGTCCAAATGCGCGCACCATCCTGGCGCTGATGAGAGGTCTCGAAGTCGCTGATCGTCCCTTGGGTCTGGAGCAACTCGGTAAAGCGCTCTCGCTCCTGCGGATCGACATACAGCTGCTCGGCAGCATTCGTAACCGCCTGAGTAAAGACGCCGGGGGAGGCATACCCAAAAATTCGGGCCAGGGCTGGGTTCGCGTGGAGGAGGCCGCCTCCTGGAGTTGATTGGAAGATACCATACGGCGCGTGTTCAAAGATGCTTTGGTAACGCGCTTCGGCCACCAGCCGGGCCTGCCGCGATGTTTCCAGGCGATCCAACACCCCATAGATGATCGCGCCGGCCAAAAGACATAACCCGCCGAACCACCCCAGAAAATAATTCAGGGTGAGCTGGCCTTGTTGATAGACTGTGCGGGGGAGATCCACCCGGATCAGCAGCGCCGGCTGGCCGAACAAATCCAGCACTTGGTCATACCCGGCTACGGTGCCAGCCGTTAAAGGCCGAACCATGTCAGTGGCCGGCTGGCCGGCATCAAAATCTGCGGGGCGCTGCGGGTCATCCGCGCGATAGACCGCTAACGCGACATGGGCCGAGCGCGCCAATTCGTCCAACACCGTGGGCGACAGATAACGTCCGACAATGAGGGCGCCTCGGCTCGGGCCTTGATCTTGACTGGTGAGTATCGGGTGGGCCGCGATAGCCAGCGGCCCGTCCGCCAAGAGCAGGAGACCGCTCAGGCCAGCGGCCCCGCCCGATGAATTCACCTGCTGTTCGAGGTCGGGGATTTGCGCCAACACACCGGCCGGCACGGCTGTCACCTGGCCGGCGGCCAAATCATAACCACTACCATGCCGGATTTGCCCGGCAGTATCCAGGATCAGCACCAGATTGAGATGCAGGTTCTGGTAGGTGGCGTCGGGGAAGTTTGACTGCGGATATTGAGGCTCCTCTCCCGCCGCGAAGGCGTAGGTATCATCCCAGGAGGCATACTCCGCCGCGATCGTGTCCAACTCCGCTTGGGTTTCGGCGAATTCATCCTGAACGCGTTGTAGAGCGGCCTGGACGTCGCGCTCTTCCAAACGCGAGAAGCTGCTCAACAAGATCCAGCGTGAGCTCAAATATAAGAGCCCCCAGATTACGAGTAAGCTGGCGCCGATAGAAAGCAGGATGTTTTTTCGGAAGCGCATAGATGTTCTCACGGCAGGTTCGCCGGGCAGTGAGCCCAGCCGGGCCGCGGCTGGCAGCCTGACCACCAACTGAAAGGCCCGGTGTTCGTAATTTTCGGGGGGCGAGGCGCCAGCCGCGGATGGCCTCGAACTTGGCCCGCAACCAGCCGGTGCTGCCTTCGCGCCAACGGATCGTCTGCCACTGCCAGCGCGGCATCGCTGCCAAGAGCGCGTCGGCCCGCTGTCCCGGCACCGCTGCCTGACGCGCTGTGGCGACCGTGAAGTCGGCCCGCACGTTGGCGACCATCCGGGCCTGGCGCTGCTCCAGACCGTTCAAAAACGCGGGATTGTCGCCATTATCCGCATCCGCCACGACACACGCGTGCTTCACGCCAAAGGCTTTCGCCTCGTCCAGCAAGTCCAGGGCGATCGCGACTTTCGTTTGGAGCTGGACCGTCTCCGGCACCTGCGCTTTCTGGCGCCGCTCGGGCGCGCTCGCCCAACTCTCCGGCAGGTACAGCCGGGTCGCCACCGGCCAGGCCAACGTGCGCTCGGCGTAATGGCAATTCACCGTCACCTGGCAATTGCCGACCTTACCCAGCGTGCCCGAGTATTGGCGCGCCACTCCGACCGAGGCGGTGCCCTGCTTGGCGAAGCCAGTGTACTCAAACACCAACTCCCGTCGGCAGCGCCCGCAAGATCTGGACGCGGTGCCGATTCAGGTCAGTTTCATCCCAAACCACAGCCGCCAGGGTGCCGCAGTTCTTGTTCGGGTGCTCGGTCAGCAACTCCAGCAAATAGCGTTCGGCGGCCCGCCGGCCTTCCGGGCGGCGAAACTTGAACCGGAACAGGCTCAGAAACTCATCCAGCTCGGGCAACGGGTCGGCGGGGCATAGGCGATCCGGCGGGTCGGGGCCATGCCCCCAGTCTAGCAGGCCCGCCGTCAAACTAACAGAGTAGTACTAGCCCTCTACTTCCACGGGCTCACGGCCCATTTCTGCGCCTGGATCCAGGCGGCCGACGAGCGCCGTCGCACCTGGTGCGTTGACCCACGCCCGCCTTCGGCGCCTATGCCAAGTCGTCCAAAGCTATCGCCGCCACGGCCGCACGTCGGAATTAGCAGCTTGCCCATCTGATGGCCGGCCAGCGGCCCAGGTTTTCAGCCCGACGCTTCCCAGGCGGTGAACTTTGGCCGCTGGGGAACGTTCACCCTTCTCCATCGGGAAAACCACCTTGCTCAACACCCCAGCTAGCCGCCAACTCCCGGGCCTGATCCCCAGCCGGCGCGTGGCCCGCCCGAGCGCCAACAGCCAGGGGGCATGTAGGACGGTCAGGCGGCGCTATCCCGCAAGACTTGCCATTGGCCGGCCCGCAGGGCATCCAAACAGCCGCTGACATCCCGGCCCGCCTTAACGGCGGCCGTCACTGCCTGAGCTTCCTGCGGATAGCCTAGCAGGATGGCCCCCACCAGTTTCCCGTTAGCGATCACCAATTTGCGATAGCGGTGCGCCGGCTCATCCTCCAGCACGACCGATTCTTCGCCATCCATCCGCGCCTCGATCTGCCCGACCGACACGAGTTCCGCACCGATGACTTTCAACATGGTCACCGCCACTTCGTCCTGATAGATTGCCTCACCCCCCAGGGCGTTAATGGCCGCCACCTTGGCCTGTTCCACCGCCACGGGCCAAAGCCCCGGCGTCTGCCCGGCAAACTCGCACACATCCCCCGCGGCAAAGATTTCGGCCGCATTGGTCCGCATCCCCGCATCCACCAGCACCCCGCGCTTAACATCCAGGCCGGCCGCCCGAGCCAACTCCACATTCGGCTGGATGCCCACGGCTACCAGAAACACATCACACGGTAGCCGGCGCCCGCCTTGCAACACCACCTCGCTGACATGCCCATGGCCCTCAACCGCCGCTGTCTCGGCCTCCGTGAGGATCATCAATCCCAGCTCCTCCAGGTAGTGTTTGAGAAATTCGCCGCTGCGTTCGTCCAGCTGCCGGCGCAGCAGCCACAACCCGCGCTCCAATACCCACACCGTCAAGCCCATTTTATGCAAGGCATAGGCGGCTTCCAAACCCAGCAGCCCCCCGCCCGCCACCACCGCGGTGCGGCATTGCTGCTGCTGCACGTAGGCGCGGATCTCCATGGCGTCTTCGGCTTCGCGCAGGACAAACGTCCCGGCCCTTCCATAACCCGGGATCGCCGGCACGAAGCTGGAACTGCCGCTGGCTAAGATCAGCCGGTCATACGCCAAGTGTTCGCCGGTGGCCAGTTCGACCTGCTTGTGCCCGCGATTGATACGAGCGGCGTGCGTGTTAAGCCAACACGTGATCTTGCGTTCGTCATACCAAGCTTCGGGCTGCAGGTATAACCCGCCCATCGCAGAACGACCGTAGATCAGGCGCGTGATCGCCATCCGGTTGTAGAGCGGATGCTTTTCGCGGCCGACCACATGAATGTCGCATTGCGGATGCAGCCGGCGCACCTGATCGGCAGCCGTGACACCGGCCACGCCGTTGCCAATGATGACCACGCTCTTGAGGCTGGCGTCAAAGTCGGTCGGCGTTGGCGCGGCCGGAGTCGACGCGCCCTTGGTTTGCAGCGAGACCGTGACCGGGCCGCGGGGGCGGCACATACAGGCCAGCCGGCAGTTGGGGCCGAGGCCCAAACGTTCGAGAGTATTCTTCTCATCGTTGCCCATCGGCGGCAGGTTATCCAAGCCGTCCAGGATAAGCACCGGGTCGGCCCCGCACACTCCCATCCGACATCCGGCTTCGAGCGGCTGGTCATGGTTCTCGGCGATCTCCAACAAGGTGCGCCCGGGCTCCATTGGCACGCGCGTTTCCCCTGGCATGAAGGTGACCTGCGCCGGCCCCGTCGCAGCCGCCCCACCCATCGGCGACTCAGGCGCCGCTGCCGCGGTGGCTGGCGGCGTTTCGGGGGCGGGCAGGACGGGCGCATCCTGGGTGTGTAAGGAGATCGTCACCGGGCCGGTGGGGCGGCACATACAGGCCAGCCGGCAGTTGGGGCCTAGGCCCAGGCGCTCGAGAGTGCTCTTCTCATCACTGCCCATCGGCGGCAGATTGTCCACGCCCTCCAGAATGAGCACTGGGTCCGCACCGCATACCCCCAGGCGGCAGCCAGAACGAAGCGGCTGCTGGCTGTTTTCAGCCAACTCCAACAGGGTGCGTCCGGCTTCAGCCGGCACCCGCACCTCGCCCGGCATGAACGTGACCTCCGCCACCTCGGGCAGTGGCGCCACAGCCGACGCCGGTGCGGCCGCCAGGCTTAACGTCTCAGCCTGTTCGCGCTCCTTCAGGAACAACTGCTCGTGGCGGTAGGTGTGCACCACCCAGACCCCCGTCCCGGCTAAAATCAACCCCTGCAGGGCCCACGCCAGAGCAGCGGGCGGCGTTATATCTATCAGGCTGCCCACCGCACCCAGCCAGCTCGGCAACCCGAACCAGTAAAACAGATTGAAGGCCGCCGCCCCATAGATCGCGGTCAACTTGCCGGGTGAAATTTTTAGGAAGCTCTCCACAACGCTGAACACGCCTATGCTCAGCACCATATAGAGTGCGAACTGCAGGTACATTCCGAGCGTCGCCATCACCCCGGCCGGATCGGCCAACGTAAAGTAAGCGATGATGAAGCCCGGCATGGCCGCGGCAAAGAACTTCCGGTAGCGGGCGTAGTGCGGGTCCGTGTCATGCAAATCTGCGAGATAAGCTTCGCCCGGCTTAAAGTCGTAACAATGCGCGGTACAGCCTACGCACGGGCTGCAATGGGCATTCGGCACGGTAACCGCCGGGGTGCGATTATAGAGACGCTGCACCGGATAGAGCGGGCAGATGCTCGTGCACCAGCCGCTCTTGCCCTTGAAGAGATATCCGCCCAAGAGCGCGGAGGCCAGCGCGAACAGGATCAGCACACCCGTGGCCGGGCCATCGACGTTGAAAAGCCATTTGCGGCTGGAAGCGAACAGAAAGAACGCAATCACACCCAGGACAAAGCCGTATTCCTTAAGCCAGGCCGGCGGCGTGAGCGCGCGCGAGAAGTTTAACAGACGCGGAAGCTGGTTCGAAGCCGCCAATGGGCAGACGTTGCGCCACACACCCGGGGCGAGCAGGAACAAGGCCGGCAGGAGCGGAATGGTAAGACGCCAGAAAAGGAAAAGGCCGGCCGCCGGGGTGAAGAACAGCATGGCCACGCAGCCCAGCAGCAGCGCTACCGCCCCGAGACGCGCCCACGTCCAGAAGCGCGGGGACAACCGCGTCCGCGTGCGCAGCTGGAGGTAATTAGGAAACACGGGGAGCTCCGAGGCTTCATCAGCCGGCGTTAACCCCTCCGCTGGCGAGCCCCGTCGGAAGCGTAGCCGCAACCTCTGTAAGCGCTCCCGAACACGGGCCAATCGCGCCGGCGAGCCAAACACCTTGGAGACAGACAGGGAGCCGAGCGGCAAGACCAGCAACCCAGCCAGTACCCAACCCCAGGTTTCCCAGCTGGCGGCCGATCCGTGTGTCTCGCGCCCCATCCTGGTGATGGGTGCGGGCCAGACCGCAGTGGAGTCGGCGCGAGCCGGCCGAGGCGTTTCCAAAACACGGATCGAGCTAGCGCCTTCTAGGCTCACGGTCAATAGGCGCGTATCACCAGCGCGCCGGGGGATGCGCGAGGTATAGGTCAGCATATACTCGGACTGCACGGCCTGGCCAAAGTGTTGGTAGGCTGCAAGCAACGCCACTGGATCCTGGGCATTGGCGTACGCACCGCCGGCGTGTTCCGCCAAGGCCTTCAACGCCCCCTCATCCATAGCGGCCGAGGCGCCCGGCGGTTGAGCGGGATCTCCTAAACCGATCGTCAGCAGGGAAACGTGTTGTGAGTCGATTTGGTCTAGGACCTGACCCACCGTATGCCGGCTGCGATTGTCCAAGCCATCCGTTAGAAGAAGGATGGCTTTGCGTCCCGGAATGCTATCCAGGATCTGCAAGCCGTTCAACATGGCATCGTACATCGCCGTATCCCCCACAGTTTGGAGGCGGCCGAGAGCCTTTTCCCACGCCTCCGAGTCGATGGTCACGGGCTGGATATAGGCGCTGTCGGTGTTGAACGTCAGCAAACCCAACTGGTCGCCGGCCCGCCGCTGCCCGAGGTAAGTGCGCGCCGCAATTTGGGCGGCTTGCAGTTTGCCCGCCGCGTTCATGCCGCCGGAAGCATCCATGATCACCAAGGTGGTTAACTGCCCGCTGGCACCGGCCTGGCTGATGCGATCCGGCTCAACCACGGCGCCATTCTCGGTTAGCATCAGGCTCGCGGGGGCAACCGCCGCCGGCCGGCCGGCGGCGTCAGTCGCCGAGACATAGACGCGAATAATCGGGAACTGAGCTTCGTCTACTTGGGTAATGTGGGCGGTCACCAGCGAGCCTTCGGGGCCGGCCCGTGCTTGCGGGAGGGGTCCGGCTCGCGCGAGAGCGACCAGCACACCAATTAAAAGTCCCAGGCGGAATAGTTTGGATAACGAATTCATTAGAGTTACCTCTTTACAGGCTCTGCCGGCCGCGACGGGGCGACTCGACAGCCTCTCAAAATCAGGGCCGATACTGCTTAGGCTGTGAACGTCGTCAGGCCGCGATTGGTTTCAATTGCAGGAGCGAGAGGAGCCAACGTACAGAAACGCAGATGGACAAAACGAAGAAAACACCAGCCCATCACAGTCCTTGCGGGTGATGGTCAATTCTGACGAACTAATGGGGGCGGACGAAGCGTCGTCAACCAGACGTTCTGGCCCCTCGGCTGACGATTATTGGGGCTGCGCTACCGACGACCAGGCTATGGCCCAAGCGCGGCTTTGGCGCTGCTGTAAACAGCCGGCCAACGACATAGACACTCCCTAACCCAACAGACGCCAGGACACGCATGTGTTTATTCCTTTAGTTTGGATGACATCCCCACTGCCAGTGGTGGACTGCCCAGCAGCCTTCACCGTATCTGGACCATGGCCTGTGTCAGCTCGAAAGGCCAGGGGTTATGC
>JAGOBN010000195.1 GCA_017999235.1 Anaerolineales bacterium
CACGCCTTCTTCTTGCAGGAAGCGGCCGAGCAAAGCCGCTATCTGATGAGCGAAGGCGAGGAGGCCCTGGCCGGCGAGCTGGGGGTCAGCGGCGCCCAAGCCTGGAACAAGCTCCAGGGCACGGTCTGTTCGCAACTCAGCGTGCCGTTTGAGCAGGCCGGTGTTACGCGCCAGCTGCCTCTGCCGGCCGTGCAGAACCTGTACCACGACCCCGACCCGGACGTGCGCCGGCGCGCTTATGAAGCTGAGTTGGCCGCGCTGGCGTCGGTGCGCGAGCCGCTGGCCGCCTGTCTGAACGGCGTCAAAGGGGCGGCGCTGACGCTGGCCAAACGCCGCGGCCGGCCGAGTGTGCTGCATGAGACCCTCGATGACAGCCGCATCGACGCCGCCACCCTGGAGGCCATGCTGGGGGCCATCGACGCCTCCCTGCCCGCCTTCCGACGCTATCTCCAGCGGAAAGCCGCGCGCCTGGGGAAGCCGGCCCTGGACTGGTATGACCTGCACGCCCCGCTGGGCGCCAGCGAGCGGACCTTCACCTTCCCGGAGGCCGAGGCCTTCATCGTGGATCAGTTTGGGCGCTTCAGCCCCGGCTTGGCCGGCTTTGCCCAGCGCGCCTTCGCCGGCCGCTGGGTGGATGCCGAGCCGCGCGACGGCAAGCGCGGCGGCGCCTTTTGCATGGGCGTGCCGGCGCTGGAAGAATCGCGCGTGCTGATGAACTTTGACGGCACGCTGGATTCGGTCTTCACCCTGGCGCACGAACTGGGCCACGGCTTCCACAACGCCTGTCTGGCCGGCCAGCCCATGCTGCTCCGCAGCGTGCCGATGACCCTGGCGGAAACCGCCTCGATCTTCTGCGAGACCATCGTCACCGAAGCGCTGTTGGCCGAGGCCGGCGGCCCGGCCGAGGAACTCGCCCTCCTGGAAACGTTCCTGCTCGGCACCACGCAAGTGGTGGTGGATATCGCCTCGCGCTACCGTTTTGAGAGCGCGGTCTTCGCGCGGCGCGCCCAGGCCGAGCTCTCCGCCGAGGACTTCAACACGTTGATGGTGAACGCCCAGACCGAGACCTACGGTGACGGCCTGGCCCCGGACGCGCGCCATCCGTATATGTGGGCCTGGAAGCCCCACTACTATTACGCGGGCCTGTCCTTCTACAACTTCCCGTACACCTTTGGCCTGCTGTTCGGCACCGGGTTGTACGCGCTGTATCGTGAACGCGGCGCGGCCTTCGTGTCCGCGTACGAGGCCCTGCTCGCCCACACCGGCCAGGCCAACGCCGCCGAACTCGCCGCGCGCTTTGGCATCGACCTGCGCGGCCGCAAATTCTGGGAAGACAGCCTGCGGATCATCGAGCGCCGGATTGACCGGTATTGCGAGATTAGTGGGTAGTGGCCAGGGGTCAGTGGGTAGTGGCCAGGGGTTCGTATTGAGAGACGGAGGGATATCAATCCTGAACTCTCCTATTCCCTAATCTCTGCCCACTATCCACAGCCCACTATCCACTGCCCGCCCCTCAGGAGCCGCAGCATGTCCTCCATCCTCCTCACCGATCTCACCGCCGGCGTTTTCACCCTCACCCTCAACCGGCCGGAGGTGCTCAACGCCTTCAACGACGCGCTGGCGGCCGGCCTGCTGGAGGCGCTCAAACACGCCGAGCGCGATCCCGCCATCCGCTGCGTGGTGCTCACCGGCGCCGGCGCCGGCTTCTGCGCCGGCCAGGACCTGGCCGCCCTGCGCGACCGGGAGGCGGAGATCTCGTTTCGCGAGCACTTGCTCCGGACCTTCAACCCGATCGTGGCGCGGATGCGCACGTTGGAAAAGCCGATCATCGGCCAGCTCAACGGCGCGACGGCCGGCGCCGGCCTGGGGCTGGCCCTGGCGTGCGATCTGCGCTACGCGGCCGCCGGCGCCAAACTGCGCGTGGCCTTCAACGGCATCGCCCTGGCGCCGGATTCGGGCGTCAGCTTCTTCCTGCCGCGCCTCGTCGGTTACGCCCGCGCTTACGAGCTGGCCGTCAGCAACGCGCCGCTCACGGCGGAGGCCGCCGCCGAACTGGGGCTGGTGAACCGGGTCTTCCCGCCGGCCGAACTGGCCGAGGCGGTGCGCTCCGTGGCGGCCCAACTGGCCCAGGGGCCGACCCGCGCCTTTGGCCTGACCAAGCGCGCCATGAACAAAGCCCTGCTGGTCTCCCTGGACGAAGCGCTGGAGTACGAAGCGCACCTGCAGGAGATCGCCGGCCGCTCGCCCGACCACCGCGAAGGCGTGGCCGCGTTTCTAGAAAAGCGCCGGCCCAACTTCACCGGGCAGTAGTCTTTGGAGCTGGGGGTTAGGGGCTAGGGGCTGAGCCTTTGGGATTTGGTCCGGCCCCGCAAATCCGCCGTTATCGGCAAGTAGCCGCCGGCCGGCGAGTCAGGTATAGTCGCCGGTATGCCGTCTCTAATTCCTCGTCCCTGGCTGTTGGCGCTCATGCCGCTGGCCGCCTGTTTGACCGCCTGCGCGGGGTCCCTCCCATTCTTTGGCCCGACCTCCACGCCCACGCTGACGCCCACCCTCACGCCTTCGCCGACGCCTACCATTACGCCCTCGCCAACCTCCACGCCCACGCCGGAGCCGGCCGCCCGCATCGCGGCGGCCGATGACGCGCTCTTCGCCGGCGACTGGCAGCTGGCGGGGGCCGAGTATCAAGCCGCGCTCGCCGGCCAGGCCGACCCGGAACGCCGCGCCGCCGCGCAGCTGGGCCTGGGCAAGGCCCTGCTTTACGGCGGTGAGCCGGCGGCGGCCGCGGCCGCCTTCAGCCAGGTGCTGGAGCAATTCCCGGCCTCCCCGCTGGTGGCCGACGCGCATTTTCTGTTGGGCGAGACCTTCCGGGCCACCGGCCAGTGGGCGCAATCTATCGAAGGCTACCGCCGCTATCAGCAGCTGCGGCCCGCCACGCTGGACGCTTACGTCGAAGAGCGGATTGGCCAGGCGGCCGCCTTCAGCGGGGATTTAGCCGCCGCCGCCGCGGCCTATGAAGCCGCCAGCGCCGCGCCGCGTCTGAGCGGGGGGCCGGCCGAAGCGCTGGACCTGCGCGCGCGCCTGGCCGAGGTCTATCTTCAGCAGGGCGCGTTGGACGCGGCGCTGGCCCAATACGACCTCATCTACCAGACCACGGATCAAAACTGGCGCAAGGCGCGCGCCCTGGTGCTGGCCGGCAACGCGCTGTATGCCGCCGGCCGGCTGGCCGACGCCCACGCCCGCTATCTGGAGGCCGTCAACAATTACCCCGAGGCCGGCGACACCTTCCCGGCCCTCCGCACGCTCGTCGCCGACGGCGTGCCGGTGGCCGAACAGCCGCGCGGCCTGGCCAACTATGCGGCCCAGAATTACGCGCCGGCCCTGGCCGCCTTCGACCGCGCCCTGGCCGCCGATCCGCTGGACACCACCGCGTTGTATTACCGGGGCCTGACGCTGTCCGCGCTGGACCGGCCGGCGGAGGCGCTGGCGGCCTTCCGGCAATTGGTGACCGACTTCCCCGGCGACGCGCGCTGGCAGTCCGCCTTCTTTCAGATCGCGTTTATTCAAGCGTATCCCGATGACGTCGCCACGTTTGAGGCCTTCGTGGCGGCCGCGCCCCAGGCGCCGGAGGCGCCGGACGCCCTCTACCGGGCCGCGCGCTTGTGTGAGCGCAACGGTGACTTAGCCCGCGCCGCCGCGCTGTGGGAGCGCCTCCCGGCCGAATATCCCGCCGCGGCCCAAGCCGCCGACGCCGCCCTGCAAGCCGGCCTGGTCCACTATCGCGCCGGCGATCTGACCGCCGCCGCGCGGCAGTTTGAGCAGGCGGCCGCCTTCGACGCCGACCCGGCTCAACAAGCCCGCGCCTGGCTGTGGATTGGCAAGCTGAAGGAGCGCCACGGCGACCCGACCGCGGCGCGCACCGCCTGGGTGCAGGCCGCCGGCTTCGATCCGGGCGGCTACTACTCCCTGCGCGCCCAGGAACTGGCCGGCGGCGCCGCACCCTTCGCGGCCGGCGGCTACGCCTTCACCTTTGACCGCGCCCAGGAACTGGCCGAGGCCGAGACCTGGCTGCGCGCCACCTTCCCCGCGGCGCAGACCCTGACCCGGCTCAGCGATTTGAGCGCCGGCATTTGGAAGGAGCCGCGGCTGGCGCGCGGCGCTGAATTATGGCGGCTGGGCCTGCTGCCCGAGGCGCACGCCGAGTTCGACAGCCTGCGCCTGGATTTGCAGGGTGACCCCGTGGCGATGTGGCAGCTGGCGCGGTACTGGCATGATCTGGGCGCCTATGATCTCGCCATCCGGTCCGCGCGCCGCGTGCTGGACCTGGCCGCCCTGCCGGATGTCACCCTCGGCCCGGTGTATCTACAGCGCCTGCGCTACCCGGCGCCCTTCGCGGACCGCGTGCAGGCCGCCAGCGTGCAATACGGCCAGCACCCCTTTTTGATGTATTCCAAGATGCGGCTGGAAAGCTTCTTTTGGAAGTACGCCTTCTCCAGCGCCGAGGCGCGCGGCCTGAACCAGATCATCCCGGCCACCGCCGCCGATATCGCCCAGGCGCTGGCCCTGGAGAATTTCCAACTGGAGGATCTCTACCGGCCGGCCGTCTCCATCCCGATGGGCGCGTATTATCTGGCGTTTGTGGAGCGGACAACCCAGGGCGGTCCGGGGGTCTTGCTGGCCGGCTACTACGCCGGCCCCGGCAACGCCGACGCCTGGTGGCAATTGGCCGGCGGCGACCCGGATTTGTTTGTGGAAGTCATTCGGCTGCCGGATGCCAAGGGGTATGTGCAGACCGCGTACGAGTACTACGCCATGTACACGCGGCTGTATGGCGCCGGCGCGCCCTAAGCGCCAGGCGCGCGGCGCGGCCGCGGCGCTAGACCCACGCGATCCCGGCCCGCCTGTTTAGCCGCGTATAAAGCCGCGTCAGCGGCCGCTAACAAGGCCGCGGCCGAGGCCGCCTGGCGCGGATACGCCGCCACCCCGATGGAGATTGTCACCGGCGGCAGGATTTGGCCGGCGTGTGTGACCTTGAGACGCCGCGCTGTGCGGCACAACGCCTGCGCGCGCCGCGCGGCCTGGAGCGGCGGCGCCTCCGGCAGGATGACCACAAACTCTTCGCCGCCATAGCGGCAGACGATGTCGGAGCCGCGCACCTGGCGGGTCAGCAGGCCGGCCAGCGCCCGCAAAACCGCATCGCCGGCCGCGTGGCCATACACATCGTTAAACTGCTTGAAGTAGTCGCAGTCCAGGATCAGCGCGGCCAGCGGCTGGCTCTGGCGCTCCGCCCGATCCAGCTCGCGCTGCAGAGTCTCTTCCATATAACGCCGGTTAAAAACGCCGGTCAGCGGATCGCGGATCGATTGGTCCCGCAGCGAAAGGCGCAGGCGCAGATTGGCCAGGGTGAGCCCCAGCGTCTCGCCCAGAGTCGGAGCCAGGTTCCGCAGCACATCCGTGTCCGCCGCCGGCGGCAGCCCCAGGCGCAGAAAACCGTAGATGTGGCCGTGCGCCGCCAACGGCAGGCACAGCGTCTGGCCGGCGTCCGCGCAGAGACAGGGCAGTTCGGCGGCCGGCCGAAGCTCCCCGCGGAGATACGCCCGGCAGGCGGCGGGTTCATAATCGGCGCCGGTTAGGGCGCCCCAGCTCGCCACCACCGTCATCGGCCGGTCCGTGATCTCCCGCACGGCCAGCAGGCCATGCGCCACTTGGAAATCGGCCTGGCAGGCCGCCGCAATGGTCTGATACGCGTGGCGGGGGTCTTCCACCAATTGCAGCGCCTCCACCAGCCTGTTCACCGCGCGCAGCTGCTGGTTGTGCTCGGCCAGCTCGCCCAGCGCCGCGCGCAGCTGCTCGTTGGCCTGCCGCAGTGCGGCCTCGGCGCGCTTCTGTTCCGTCAGGTCGGTGATGACGGCGATGGTGCCGGCCACCTGGCCGGCCCGCCAGCGCGGCGCGCCGGTGACGAGCACCTCCACCACCCGGCCGTCCGCATGGCGCAGCCGGCTCTCATACGTGGTGGTTTTGCCGGCCTGCCGTTCAGCCCAGGAGCGGTCCAGCCCGGCCTGGTCGGCGGTCACGGTCACGGCCAGCGGGGTCTGGCCCAGCAAATCTTGCGGCTGGTAACCCGTGAAGGCGGCATAGGCCGGGTTGATGTACTCAAACCGCATCTGATCATCGGTGACGGTCAGCCCCTGACCCATCGCATTCATCACCGAGAGCGCGAAATCGCGCTCGGTCTGGACATCCAGCTCCAATTGCTTGCGCTCGGTGATATCGCGGTTGCTGACGCGCCGGCCCTGATAGCGCCCGGCGGCATCCTGCATAGGCCGGCCAACCTGCTCCAGCCAGCGCACCGTGCCGTCCGGCATCCCCAGGCGAAACTCGAGCCGCTGTTCAGCGGCGGTGAGCTGCGCCGCGCGCTGATGCCGCTCAAAGAGCGCTTGATCGTCCGGGTGGATCAGCCGCGGCAATAGGGCGGGATCGGCCAGAAAGGCTTCCGGCGGCCGGCCCGTCATCCACGCGCACGAGGGCGAACAATAGCGCCAGACGCCGTCCGGGCCTTCCCAATACACCCAATCCGCGGTGTGGTCCGCCACGAGGTGGTACCGGGCTTCGCTCTCCTTCAGGCGCTGGTTGAGCGCGTGCCGATACAGCGCCACTTCAATGGTGCTCTGCAGGCTCGCTTCTTGAAACGGCTTGGTCAGATACCCAAAGGGCTCCGCGATTTTGGCGCGCGCCAGCGTCTCCGCGTCGGCGTGCGCGGTCAGGAAGACCACCGGCAGATCATACTGCCGGCGGATGGCGTCGGCGGCGGCCACCCCGTCCAGCGCGCCGGCCAAAGCAATATCCATCAGCACCAGGTCCGGACGCAGCTCGCCGGCCGCGGCTACCGCCGCCTCACCCGTGGCGTAACAGCCGGCCACGGCGTACCCCAGCCGCCGCAGGCTGGCGCTTAAATACGCGCCAATCAGGCCGTCATCTTCGACAATCAGCAGCGTGGCCATTAAATCCCCCGCTCCTGGCGCTCGCCAAAGCGGATCTCAAACGCGGCCCCGCCGGCGCGTGTCACCGTCAGCTCACCATTGATCTGGCGGGTGAGGATTTTCACCAACTGCAGGCCCAGCGAGCGCGTCTGACCGGGGTCCAGGTCCGCGGGCAGGCCCACCCCGTCATCGCTGACCGCCAAGTGGAAGCGCCGCGCCGCGCCTTCCGGCACCGGCTCCGCCGTCAGCGTCACCCGCACCTGGCCGGCCCGGCCGGCCGGGAACGCGTATTTCAGCGCATTGGTCACCAGTTCGTTCACCATCAAGC
>JAGOBN010000196.1 GCA_017999235.1 Anaerolineales bacterium
GGGGTGTTGGGGGGCTGGGTGGCGGTCTGCCTGCTGCTGGAATTTAATCCTTTCCGGTGGCCGGAGGCCTGGGGGCTGGGGCCGTTCGACATGTCCCGGAACGGCGTGATTCGCGGGCTGCTGATAACGGGCTGGGGGGTGATGGTGGGGGCCTCCGCCTGGATGACGCTGCAGGCTTACCGCCGGACGCCGCAGCCGCTGCGCCGCAACCGCATTGCCTACTGGGCACCGGTGCTGGTGTTGAGCGCGGCCGGCGACGCCCTGTTTTTCTCGCGGCACAGCGTGATCGGCGCGGGCGTGTCCATGCCGGCCGCCGCTATCGCCGGCTACGCCCTGCTCAACCACAACCTCCTGGATGTGCGGCAGGCGGCGCGGCTGTCGCTGGCCTGGCTGCTCGCGGCGCTGGGCCTGGCGGCCGCGTACGGGTTTAGTTTTGCCGTCGTCCAGGCCGCGCTGCGCGGCGCGTCCGCGCTCTCCCAGGTGGTGGCCGCGACCGGGCTGGCGTTGCTGGCCAGCGGGGTGTTCACGCCGCTGCTGCGCTGGACCCAGCGGCAGGTCAACCGCTGGATCGCGCGGACCGATTATGAGCCGGCCCGCCTGGTGCGGGAGTACAGCCTGAGCATCAGCAACATCCTGGACGTCGGCCAGCTGGCGCAGGTGGCGTTGGGCGTCATCCGCGACGGCTTGGGCGCGCGGCATGGCCTGCTGTTTCTGGTGGACCGCAAGCGCGACGCCAGCGGCGATTATTTCGGCCTGCGGTCGGTGGGCGAGGCGGGTTTGGAAACCGCCGGCGCCACGATCGGCGCGCTGCCGGCGGAGAGCCCCGTGGCCGAGTTTCTCTACAAGGAATACCGGCCGCTGACGCAATATGATATTGATCTGCTGCCCCGCTTTCGGGCGGCGACGGCGGATGAGCTGGCCTGGCTGGCGGCCTTGGACGTGGACGTTTACGTCCCGATTTACGCCAAAGGCACCTGGATCGGCTTGCTGGCGTTGGGGGCCAAGACCTCGGGCGACCGGTACTTTGACCAGGACCTGGAATTGTTGAGCACGCTGGCCGACCAGACGACGGTGGCGCTCGAGAACGCCCGGCTGGTGGACAATCTGGTGACGCTGAACCGCACCTTGCGGGAGGCCTACGGCGCGCTGGATCAGGCTAACCAGCGGCTGGAGCATCTGGACCAGGCCAAGTCGGATTTTATTGCCGTGCTGTCGCACGAGCTGCGCACCCCGCTGGGGATATTGCTGGGGTACAGCCAGATGATGGCTGACGACCCGGAGTTCCAGGCCCGGCCGGGCTACCAGGCGATGATGGACGGGTTGAGCAAGGGCGCCAGCCGGCTGCAAGAGATCATCGAGACCATGCTGGATATGGCCATGATCGACAACCGGCAGATGAAGCTCTACCACCGGCCGGTGCCGCTGATGCCCATGCTCCAGGCGGTCAGCACGCAGTTCATGACCGCCCTGCAGCAGCGCCGGCTGACCCTGACCCTGGACGAGAGCTTGACCAGCCTGCCCAAGATCGAGGCCGACACCGAAACGCTGGGCAAGGTCTTTTACCAGCTGATCATCAACGCCATCAAGTTCACGCCGGACGGCGGCCGCATCACCCTGTCTGGCTTGGCGCTGGCGGAAGGGCATGCCCGCCTGCCTGGCGGCGGGGTGGAAGTGGTGGTGGCGGACACCGGCATCGGCATTGACCCGCGCTATCAGGAACTGATCTTCGCCAAGTTCTATCAAACGGGCGAATCGGCTCTGCACTCGTCCGGCAAGACCAAGTTCAAAGGGGGCGGGCCGGGGCTGGGGCTGGCAATTGCGCGCGGGATTGTCGAGGCGCATGGCGGCCAGATCTGGGTGGACAGCCCCGGCTATGATGAGGTGCGCTGTCCCGGCAGCCGCTTCCATGTCGCGCTGCCGGTGCGGCAGCTCGGCCCGCTGACCGCGCCAGACACTCGGCCGGCGCCCTAACCGCGGCGCACGGTCAGCGCGTCAATCTCCAGCCATTGCGGCTCCGGCACCGCGCACAGCCCAAAGCCGAAGCGGCCGGCGCGCGAGGCCACGGCATACTGGTTGTCCATCCACATCACCAGGCCGAGCGGGCCGCGCGGAGCCACCGGGGAGCGCAGCCGTTCCAGGCCGTCCACGCGGAACACCGCCTCGGCTCCGCGCCAATCCAGGTCGTACGTGTGCCAGTCGGTGAGCCGGACCTCCGCCAGTGCGGCCTCGCGCGCCGCCATGACGCGCCGCGCGGCGGCCAGCACGGGCCGGCCCAGGCCGGGGACCGCCGCCAGCGCCATGGCCGCCAGGGCGGCCGGCGCCAACAGCAGGCCGGGATAGCGGCCGGCGTTGAGGGTGGCGGCTTTCCACCCCCAGCCCGGAACGCCATCCACCAGCGCCATATCCGAGGGCGGCGAGGCGTAGAAAAACCAGGCGGCGTTGGGGGCGGCCAGCACCCCGCCGGCCAGCGTGAACGGGTCGTTCCACCAGCCGAAGCCCAGCGTGCCGGCCGGCGCGGCATGCGAGGCGCGCGCGCGCAGGCTGAGGCGCAGCGGCGGCTGGTCCGGGAAGCGGCTGCGCGGCCGGCCGTGATAATTATCGAGCTGGGCGTCGGCGTAGGCGCGGCCGGCGCTGGCCGGCAGTTGGAGGCGGGCCTGGCCGACGGCGGGTTGGTGCGCCACCTGGCCGCCGCCGATTTCCACCACGGTTAACATAGCGCCGAGTATAGCATCGGCATAATCCGTCAACTGCCTATGCTATAATCGCGCGCAAGGATCCAAAATTCACAATGGAAATCGTCTGGTATGGCCATTCCTGCTTTCGCCTGAGCGAGCGCGGCATGGCAACGGTGGTGACCGATCCCTATGACACCTCGATCGGCTACCGTCCCCTCCATTTAGCGGCCGATATCGTCACCATCAGCCACGCCGCGCCCGGCCACAGCCACGCCGCGGCGGTGACCGGCGAGAAGCGCGTGATCACCGGGCCGGGCGAGTTCGAGATCGGCGGCGTCTTCATCACGGGCGTCGCCACCGACAGCAGCCGGCGCCGGGCGGATGGCGCGCCCAAACGCAACACCCTGTACGTCTTTGATTTTGACGGGCTGACGGTCTGTCACCTGGGGGACTTGGATCAAGTCCCCTCCCAGGCGCAGGTGGAGGCGCTGGGCGCCATTCAAGTGGCGCTGGTGCCGGTGGGCGGCGGCGGCGGGTTAAACGCGTCCCAGGCGGCGGAGGTGGTGTCGCTGCTGGAGCCGGCGATCGTGGTGCCGATGCACTACAAGACCGAGGCCCTGACCTTGCCGCTCGACCCGGCGGAGAAATTTCTTAAAGAGATGGGTCTGGGGGGCTTGAAGCCGGAGAGCCTGCTCAAGCTCAGCCCGGGCAGCCTGCCGGATGAGACCCGGGTGGTGTTGCTGGAATTCAGGACGGAGTAGGCGGATAGCACCCATGATGGTTAAGCTGCTGATGACGTGGGATATCAAACCTGGCCGCGACCAGGAATACTTTGAGTTCATCATCCGGGAGTGGGTGCCAGGCCTGCAAAAGCTGGGGATTGAGCCGACGGACGCCTGGTATACGCAGTATGGCAGCGGCCGGCAGATCCTGGCCGGCGCCACGGCCAAGAACCTCAAGGTGATGCGGCAGATCTTGACGATGGATGAGTGGCACGCCCTCAAAGAGCAGCTGCTCTCGTTTGTGGACAACTATGACGAGCGCCTGGTGCGCGCCAAAGGCACGTTTCAATTGCTGTAGGCGGGGCGGACGACGGCGACAAAAAACGGGCGGCCCGGCCGGGCCGCCCGTCGTATTTAAACGCGCGCCGGGGCGCTAGGCGTCGGACGCCGGGCTGCTCGGCTTGCTGTCGGTCTTGGGAGTTTCGGTCTTGGGCGCGTCGGCCTTGGCCGGCTCGTCGCCGGTTTTCTTGGCGCCTTTGGCAAGGGTGCTGGACGAGGACTTGCTGTCATTCACGTACCAGCCCGACCCCTTGAAGACCACGCCGGCGGCCTGGGGGACGCGGCGCACTTTTCCCCGGCACTCGGGACAGCGGCTCAACGGCTTGTCGGTAAATTTCTGATACCGCTCAAACTCCACGCTGCAGCTTTCACACCGATAAGCGTACGTTGGCATAGAACCTGACTCCTTCAAACTTCTGGCGGAACCTGATACCAGCTTACCCCAAGTATATCAGACGCGCATTAGCGGCCGGCCGGCAGCGCAAACGAGAAGGCGCTGCCGCCTTCCGGCCGATTTTCCACCCAGATGCGGCCGCCGTGGGCTTCCACCGTCAGTTTGCAGAACGCCAGCCCCAGGCCGGTGCCGGTGCGCCGGCCGGTCTGGCCCTCCACCTGCACAAAGCGGTCAAAGATCCGCAGCAGGTACTCCGTCGGGATCCCCGGGCCGCTGTCCCAGATGGAGCAGATGATCTCGGCGGACCCGGCGCCCGTAACCGCCCGCACCATCACCTGGCCGCCGGGCGGCGAGAACTTCAGCGCGTTATCCAGCAGATTGGTGAAAACCCGGCTGAGTTTTTCGCGGTCCACCTCCACCGGGGGCAGGTCGGCCGGCACATCGTTAATCAGCACCAGGCCCTGGTCGTTGGCCAGCGGCGTCAACTCGCCCAGTACTTCCTCCACGATCTGCTCCAAACGCTGGGGCTGCCGATTGAGCGTGATCTCGCCCGATTCCATGCGCGCGATGTCCAGCAGCGTGTTGACCAGGCCCAGCATCTTGTTGCCGGAGCGGATCGCCACGTCGATGGATTGTTTGATCAGCGGCGACTGGTGTTCTTTGGGCAGCCGGTCCCGGATCAGGCTGGCGCCGGCCAGCATGGAGGTCAGCGGGCTGCGCAGATCGTGGACGATCATATTGGCCAGCGTATCGCGCACGTGCTGGAGCTCGCGTTCTTCCGTGATGTCCCGCAGGATCACCACCCAGCCGATGGCCTTGGCGAATTGATCCAAGACCGGCGCGCCGGTGCGCTCTAAGAAACGCTGGCGCGGGGTGTAGACCGGGAACTGCTGTTTGGGGATCGACAGGGCCAGGCCGGCCCGCAGCGTGAGCAGCAGCTCCTCAATTTCGTCGCGCTGCAAGCCGATCTTTTCCGTGATCTTCAACTCCGGCTGGTCCACCAGGGTGAGCAGGTGCTGATCCAGCAGCTGGTGGCTGGGGATGCCCCAGAACTCCTCCAGCGGGGGATTGATCAAGGAAATCATGCCGCTGGCGTCGATCACCAGCACCCCTTCGCGGGTGGAGTCGAGGATGGCAGCCAGCCGGTCCCGGCCCTCGGTGACGTTGTGGAAGAGGCGGGCGTTTTGCAGCGCCACCGCCGACTGGTTGGCCAGCATCTGGGCGATGTGCAGATCGGAGACGGAGAACTCGCGCCTCTGCCGCAGATACAGGTGGACGACCCCGATCACCTGGTTATTGATGGCCATCGGGACGATGGCGACGGCGCTGTGATCGGCCAGCAGGGTGGTTTCTAAACTGGTCAGCGTCGGAGCGTCCGCCCGCAGGATCACGACTTGGCCGGAGGTGATCGCGCGCTCGTCGCCGGGCAAATCGGTGAGCGCGTAAGTTCCCGTGCCGCGCGGTTCGGCCAGCCGCAAGGCGGCCCGGGAGGGGTCGAGTTCGTAGAGCGTGCTGGTGTCGGCCCCCACCGCCTCGGCGAGTTTCTGGACGATGGCGCGATAGACGGTGCGGATATCGAGCGTCGCCGCGATTTTGACGCCGGTATCCAACAGGACCGCGTTTTCTTTTTGGTGGGTGCGGGCTTCCTCCGCGAGCTGGATGTTCTCCAGCGCCCAGCTGATCAGGCCGGCGGCCTGCAGGGCCACGGCCTCCTGTTCCGCGCTGAAGGCTTCCGTCTGCCGGCTCAGGAAGCGCAGCACCCCCAGCCGGCGTTCACCCAGGCTGAGCGGCACGCACAGCTCCGAGCGAATGCCCTGAAAGTGTTCGGTGTAATCGGGGTCGGCTGCCACCTGGCCGACGCGCACCGCTCGGTTGAGGCGCAGGGCGCGGCCGGCCAAGCCCTGTTCTTGGAGCCAGATCGTGGCACGCTCATGCTGGGCGCGGTCCGCCGACAGCCCGTGGCTCGCCACGTAATTGAAGGCCGTCCCGCCGCGCACGATCAGCCCGAATTGCCCGATCGCGGCGCCCAGCAGATCGCAGAGCAGCCGCAGGCTGGCGTCGTACGGCGGCCGGCTGGGATCGGCGTCCCGCAGCAGGCCTTCCAGATGGGTCAGGGCTTCCGCCGCCTGGACGCGCCGCTGGTGCGCCGCGATCTCGTGCTGGGCCAGCTCCAGCTTGGCGGTGGCCAGGGTTAATTGCCGGCTGGACTGTTCCGCCCGCAGCCGCGTCTGCTCCAGCTGCAGCCCGGTCTCCGCGATGAGGTGGCGGTGCAACAGGAATTGGCCGCTGGTGCGGTGCAAATACAGGGACACATAGGCGGCGGCGGCCGCGATGGTCAGCAGCAGGCCGGCGCCCAAGTGATCGGGGTCGAGGACCAGCCACACCGTCAGCAGCAAGGGCAGCGCGCCAACCAGGACGATTGAATTGAGGTTGGTGCGGAAGAAAGACGTGCGGGCGCCGGGCGCGCCGGTCACATCCCAGGCTTGCAGGCCGGTGTACAGGCTCAAATAGACCAGGCCGACCAGGCTCAGCGGGAGCGCATGCCGGGCCTGCACGTTGACGGCGAACGTCTGGAGGAAGAATCCATCCAAAGCGCCGGCGGCCAGCAGGGGGAGCAAATGCAGGGGGATCTGGCTGGCCAGACGGCTGAGCCGCGCCGGCCGCTGAGGCGTGAGCGCCGACCCCGGCGCGACAAACCACCAGGCCTCGCCGACGAGCAGGCCGATCAGCAGCGTCCAGGCCGCGGCCGGCCCGCCCGCCGTATACATGATCCCCAATCCGATCACGTGCGCCAGACTCAACTCGGTGCGGTCCGTCAGCAGCGGAAAGCGCGCGCACACGGCCACCGCGCCCGCGCACGCGATCAGCACGAAATACTCGGCGGCCGAAGGGACTTGGCCGGCCGCGGTGCTGAGCAATGTGCCGGCGATGGCCAGCACGACCAGGCCGCTCTGAAAGCGGGCGCGGAAAGCGTTCACGGCTGGGGGCTGGGGGCCGGATAACCGCTCACGTTCAGGTTGGTTGACGCGGGCAGCGCGGGATAGCCGGCCGGCAGGTTGGCCGGGCGGGGCGTGGCGGGCGGTGTGCCGGTCACCGTGGCGGTGCGGGTCGCCGTCACCCGCGGACTCGGCGTAGCGGTTGGGGTG
>JAGOBN010000197.1 GCA_017999235.1 Anaerolineales bacterium
CGAGGTCACGGCCTTGTTCGCGGGCGTGAGCTTGCTGGTGCTGGTGGGCGGCGGAGTGTTATCCCTGCTGTGGTTCAGCCGTCTGCCGTGAACGGCGCTTGCCGAGAGGGCTCCCATGGATCTCTTATGGCCTGACCTGTTGGTCCTATTGGGGCTGGCGCCGGCGCTGATCGCGCTGTATGTGTGGCGGCTGCGCCGGCGGCAGCGCGGGGCGCTGCGGTTCTCCAGCCTCAGCCTGGTGCGGGCGGCGGTGCCGCGCTCGGCGCGCTGGCGGCGGCATGTCCCCTTTGGCCTGTTCGTGGCGGCGCTGGTCAGCCTGGTGGCGGCCCTGGCGCGGCCGGTGGCCATTGTCAGCGTGCCGGCCGGCCAAACCACGGTCTTGCTGGCGATCGATGTCTCCCGCAGCATGTGCGCGGACGATATCCCGCCCAACCGCCTGATGGCGGCCGAGGCGGCGGCGCTCTCGTTTATTGAGGCCCAGACCGGCCGCACTCAAATTGGCATCGTGGCGTTCTCGGGGTTTGCGGAACTGGTCCTGCCGCCCACCACGGACCAGGAACTGCTGCAGGACGCGGTGGAGAGCCTCATGACGGGCCGCCGGACCGCCATCGGCAGCGGCTTGCTGGCGGCGCTGGACGCGATTGCCGAGGTGGAGCCGGGCGTGGCGCCCGTCACCACCAGTTTGTCGAAAAGCACGCCCACGCCCGTGCCGGCCGGCGCTTATGCGCCAGCCATTATCGTGCTGCTCACCGACGGCGTCAGCAACGCCGGCCCGCTGCCGGTGGAGGCCGCCCAGCAGGCCGTGGACCGGGGCGTGCGCGTGTACACCATTGGATTTGGCACCGCCAACGGCGCGCAAGGCCGGCCGCCCATGTGCGGCGCGCAATTTTTGGGGAATGAGCCGAACAGCGGCGGGCAGGCGTTTGGGGGCGGGGGCGGCGGGATGTTTGGCGGCCCGGGCTTCCGCCGGGGCATCGACGAGGCGACGCTCAAACAGGTGGCCGAGATGACGGGCGGCAAATACTATTCCGCCGAAAGCGCGGATGAGCTGCAGACGGTCTTCGCCGAGCTGCCCGTGTCGCTGATCACCAAGCACGAGACCACGGAGATCAGCGTGGCGTTTGTGGGTCTGGCGGTTTTGCTCGCGGCCCTGGCGCTGGGCCTGGGCCTGCTCTGGCACCCGCTGCCCTGATGAGGCGGCGCGATCACGCCCTCAATCGTTGTCTTCGATAAATAGCGCTGAGCGCCGTTGCGGTAAGACGCCGACGCGGTCGGGACCACCTGGCCGCGTTTTTTTGCGGCGGCCGACGATGGTTCACCCCGTGGATGGGGAGGCCAGCCCGCAGACCCCGATCGGTCAGCGCGGCGCGCGTCCGGCCTCATTCGGACGGGTAGGGCCTGAGCGGTAAGTCGGCGGGCAGTTGAAAGAGCGGCACCAGGGCCGGGTGACGGAAGGTGAGGATGTCGGCGATCTGGCCGCCGGTGAACGTGGCCACCTGGATGCCGTAGGCGGCATAGACCGGGCGGGCGTCGTCGCGCCGGTACAGCCCGAACGCCAGCTGACCGTTGGCGCGTGTGGGCTGCAGCCGCCAGCGGCCGCGCGCCGGCCCGCCAAAGACCGTGCGCGCCACCAGCGCCCCGACGACGGCGCGCCCCTGATACCAGGCCGGGATGGGCGGCATGCTGAAGGTGACTTCGTCCTTGAGCAGCGCCAGCAGTCCGTCCACGTCTGCGGTCTCCCAGGCGTTCACATAGCGCTGCACCAGGGCCTGTTCGACGTCGTCGGCGGGCGCGCCCGGGGCCGGGAGGTGCGGCGGATAACGGCGGCTCAGCGTCGCCCGCGCCCGATGCAGGGCGCTCTTGACCGCGGCCACCGTCATCTCCAACAGGACGGCCGTCTCGTCGGCGGACCAATCTAAAACATCGCGCAGGATCAGGACCGCGCGCTGGCGCGGCGGCAGCCGCTGCAGGGCGGTCAGAAAAGCCAGGGACACGCTCTCGCGTTGTGAGAGACGCGCCTCCGGATGCACGTCATCCGGGGGCAGCCAGGCGTCCGGGAAAGGTTCCAGCCAGATCGGTTCGTTCAGGTCGGCCGGGATCGGCTCGTCCAGGCTATGCGCGGCCTGGCGCGCGGCCGGCAGCGTGCGCCGCCGGCGCTGCTTGAGCAGATCCAGGGCCAGGTTGGTCGCGATCTTGTACAGCCAGGCGCGCAGCGGGGCGCGGCCCTGGAAGGTCTCGCGCCGTTGCCAGGCGCGCAGGAAAGTCTCCTGCACCAGGTCTTCGGCCTCCTGTACGGACCCCAGCAGGCGGTAGCCATGCGCGCGCAGTTCGCGTCGGTGCGGCTCGACCAGGGCGCTGAACTCGTCTTGGTTCAAGCCGTGCAGCACAGGAAACGTGGATGGCAGTAACACGGTTGTTGGGCTCTCCACTCAGTGGCGCTCGCGGCGATATGATGAGCAGATCATGAGAGGCACGCTCAGAAAACTTCCCTGGCGCAGCGACCGTACCCTTTGCGCGGCGGCGGTCGTCTTATACAGTGAGGCGTGCCAGCCGACCAGGGCCATCATACCCGATCCACCGGCCGCCGCTGCCATCCAACACCATTCGATTCAAGAGGGAGCAATCATGAAGTCGTTCAGCGCCTCCACCAACATCCAGGCCCCCGCGGATAGGATCTGGAGCATCCTCACGGATGGCGCCGGCTGGCCGGGCTGGGACCCGTCCTGCATCCGCATCGAGGGCCGCATCGCGGCCGGCGAGACCGTCACGGCTTATACCAAGCTTAGCCCCGACCGCGCCTTCCCGGTCAAGGTGATCGAGTTCGTGCCCGGCCAGAAAATGACGTGGGCGAGCGGGATGCCTTTGGGGTTGTTCAAGGGCGAACGTACGTTTCGGCTGGCGCCGAAGGGCGACGGCAGCGTGGACTTCACGCTGCGCGAGGAGTTCACCGGGCTGCTGCTGCCGATCTTCGGTGCGACGATCCCGGACATGACGGCGGCTTTTCAGGGCTTTGTGGCCGGGCTCAAAGCCCGCGCCGAAAGCTGAAAGATTTTATTCATCGCCGAGCCGCCCGTGTCCCTGATCACCCCGCCCGAGACCCCGGCGATCAGCGTGGCGCTTGTGGGTCGGGCGGCCGGCGGCTTAGTCCGTGAAAACCACCTCGATCCATTCGAGGGGCGGGTCGGCCGCGCCGGCGCGCCAGGCCACCTCCACCTGTCCGGCCGTGACCGCCAAGTGCTCGCGCCGGACGGCGCCGCCCCAGTAATGCTCAGTCACCTCCGCCGCGCCGGCCCGGGTGCGCCGCAAGCGGCACCGGCCGGCGCCCCACGGCACCAGACCCAGCCGGGCCGTGTCCGCCAGGCCGTCGTCAGTGAGGGAAGCGGCCACCAAGGTGACGTCGGTATGCAGGATGTCGCGGTGTGCGCCGGCCCCCGGCCGGCCATCCAGCTTCGTCTGGCGCAGGGCCACCAGCACCGACCGGCCGTTTTCCAGGCGCTCCCATCCGGGCGCGAACGAGGCGCGCAGCCCGCCGCCCCAGGCCACTTCCAGCGGCTGAATGCTGAAGGTGGTGGTGGTGCGCTGGATGGCCGCCAGCCCATTGTAGCGGGCCAGCCACTCGGCGCGCGGCTGGTCGCCGGCCTCGTCGCCGTCGAAGGCGTGCAGGGAACCCAGAGACCCGGACGGCACGGAGTCAAACCAGATATCCGGCGCGGTGGCCCAGTCGTAGCCGGATGAGCCGTAGGTGGGCATCCCCAGCTCGCCGGCCAGGCTGCTGAAGAAGATGCGGCGGTTGGTCTCCAGGTCGTAATCGCCGCCGCAATACACCAGGTCATCCGTGCTGTGTAAATCGTAATACTCGGTCAGCAGCGGCGAGAGGCCGTAATACATGATGACCAGGTCGGGGTTCTCGGCCTTCATCGCCCCCACCACGACTTCCAGCCCCTTCTGCAGCAAGCGTTCGCCCGCCCACTCCAAAGCCTGCGGCGCGGCTCGGTCGAGCGCCGGCAGTTCGTAGCCAAAATCGAATTTAATCAGGTCCGGGCGGTAGCGGTGGATGAACTGCCGCGCCCGGTCGCGCAGCACCGTCTGCACGGCGCGCTGGGTGACATCGAAAATGCCGTAGCCGGCCGTCTGATGGCTGAGCCACAGCGGCCGGCCGGCCGGCGTCTGGAGCAGATGCGTTTCGTTCAGCCCCAGGGCGGCCGGGTTTTCACAGCGCAGGAAGGCCGCCCACAACCCCACAAAGTAGCCGGCGCCGCGGATCCGGTCCAGCAGCGCGTCAAAATCCGGGAAGCGCCGGGCATCATGGCGCAGCTCGCCATACGCGCCCTCCCACTTGTCGTCGATGACGAAGGTGCGCGCGCGCAGCCCCGAGCGTTGGAGCTTCTCGAAGTAGCCGCTCACCAAGTCCTGCGTCAGCGCTTCCGGCGGCAGGGCCTGGGCCACTTCCGCGCCCCAGGTGTTGTATTGCGGCGCGAGCAGGACGGCGGCGCGGCGGGCGGTGGCGCCGGGGCGCGGCGCCGGGGTCGGGCGGACCGCGCGGTAATAGTGGCGGGTCGCTTCATAGTGGTTCGCGCCGAACGTGATCACCAGCGCCAGGCCGAGGCGCAGCCGGCCCGGCGTGCGCGCGTGCGCCCACAGGTCGCCGCGCAGGTTCAGCACCGGGCTGAGGGCGTTGGCGCGGATGGCCAGCCGGAAGTCCCCGGCCGGCAGGGCGCGCAGACCCCAGCACGCGGCCGCCGAGTGCCGCGCGCGCGCGTCCCGCGCGTTCCAGCGTTCGGGAGTATTGAAGGTGCAAAAGTAGTGGGCGGGCAGGCCCCACTGCTGCGTGAGGCCGGGGCCGCGCATCGCGCCGGAGCCCAGCACGGTGGTCACGTTCAGATGGGAGTGCAGGTCCACGATGGGGCTGAGGCCGGGGCTCATGCACAGCCCCGGCACCACCGCGTACCGGCTGTACAGCGCGGGCGCATACGGGGCGGGGTGATCATCGCCCTCGGCCGGCGGCTGGGCGAAGTACACCACCTGGGTGAGCGCGGCCTCGGCCGTGTTCGCGTACTCCAGCGGCTCCAGCTCCAGCCGGTCCGGGTAGAAGCGCCAGGTGACGCGCAGGACGCCGGCCCCGTTGAGGCCGGTGTAGGTTATGGTGACGGTTTGGCCGGCCGCCTCCGCCGTGCGGTGCGCGGCCCACAGACGCGGCGCGCCGGGGGAGGCGGTCAGAAGCAGGGGTTGGTGTTGGCCGGCCGCGATACAGCGCCGCTGGGCGTCGTACAGCGCCAACCGGTCTGTCAGGGCGTCCCAGGTCCAGGTATAGGCGGCCGCGCCGGCCGTAACGCCGGCCGCCGTGGCTTCAAGTTTAACCGTCATCGGCGGGGTCCCCGGGGCCGGCGCGCTACTTCTTTTTTCCGGCGCCGTTCTGGTTCAGGTATTTCTTCAAGAACTGCCCGGTATAGCTCCCCTTGACGCGCGCGATCTCTTCCGGCGTGCCTTCCGCCACCAGATAGCCGCCCCGGTCGCCGCCCTCCGGCCCCAGGTCAATCAGCCAGTCCGCCACCTTGATGATGTCCATGTGGTGCTCGATGATCAGCACCGTGTTGCCCTCATCCACAAAGCGCTGCAGCACTTCCACCAGCTTGTGGACATCGGCGGCGTGCAGGCCCACCGAAGGCTCATCCAGCACGTACAGGGTTTTGCCCGTCGAGCGGCGCGAGAGCTCCTTGGCCAGCTTGGTGCGCTGGGCCTCGCCGCCGGAGAGGGTGGTGGCCGGCTGGCCCAGGCGCACATAGCCCAGACCCACCTCGCTTAGGGTGGTCAGCTTGCGCTTCAGGCCCGGCTGAGCCGTGAAGAACCCCAGCGCCTCGTCCACGGTCAGGTCCAGCACCTCGGCGATCTGCTTGCCCTTGAAGTGGACCTGCAGGGTCTCGCGGTTGTAGCGCGCGCCGTGGCAGACCTCGCACGGCACAAAGATGTCGGGCAGGAACTGCATCTCGATCTGCACCTGGCCCTGGCCCTGGCAGGCCTCGCAGCGCCCGCCCTTGACGTTGAACGAGAAGCGGCCGGATTTGTAGCCGCGCACCTTGGCCTCCGGCAGTTCGGAAAACAGGGTGCGGATTTCGTCGAAGATCCCCACGTAAGTGGCCGGGTTGCTGCGCGGCGTCCGGCCGATGGGGCTCTGGTCGATGTTGATGATTTTGTCGATGTGCTCCCAGCCCTCCAGACTGGCGTGCGCGCCGGGATGCTCGTGCGCGCTGTGCAGCAGCTGGGCCAGGCGCTTGTAGACCACCTCCACCAGCAGCGAGCTCTTGCCGGAGCCGGAGACCCCGGTCAGGCACACGAACTTGCCGAGCGGGATATCCACGTCGATGCCTTTGAGGTTGTTCTCCCGCGCCCCGCGCACCAGCAGATGTTTGCCGTTGCCGGGCCGGCGCTCGGCCGGCATCTCGATCTTCAGCCGGCCGGACAGGTACGCGCCGGTGAGCGACTTTTTATCCTTGAGCAGCTGCGGCACCGTGCCCTCAAAGATCAGCTGGCCGCCGTGTTCGCCGGCCCCCGGTCCCAGGTCCACGACCCAATCCGCGGCCAGGATGGTCTCGTCGTCGTGCTCCACCACCAGCAGGGTGTTGCCTAGGTCGCGCATGTTCTGCAGGGTCTTGATCAGCCGGGCGTTGTCGCGCTGGTGCAGGCCGATGCTGGGCTCATCCAGCACGTACAGCACGCCCATCAGCTGCGAGCCGATCTGGGTGGCCAGCCGGATGCGCTGGGCCTCGCCGCCGGAGAGCGTGGCCGCGGTGCGGTTGAGGGTCAGGTAATCCAGGCCCACGTCCACCAGGAACTGCAGGCGGGCCATGATCTCTTTGAGGATCTGGGCCGCGATCTTTTGATCGCGCGCGCTCAGCGTCGCCTTCAGGCTTTTGGCCCAGTCCAGGGTGTGCAGCACGGCCCAGGCCGTGACGGTGATGATGTTGACGGTCTGCTCGCCGGCGCCCAGCGTCACCGCCAGCGCTTCCTTCCGCAGCCGCGCGCCGCCGCAAGCCTCGCACGGCCGGTCTGACATGAAGCCCTGGATCTTCTCGCGGATGTATTCGGACGTGGTCTCCTCATAGCGGCGCTTGAGGTTGGGGATGATGCCCTCGTAGACGGTGTCCCAGGTGGCCTGCCGGCCGTCGCGCGAGGTGTAGCGCACCGGCACCTTCTCGCCGCGCGAGCCGTACAGGAGCAGGTCAAGCTGCTCCTTCTTGAGCTTCTTGATGGGCAGGTTCAGCGGG
>JAGOBN010000198.1 GCA_017999235.1 Anaerolineales bacterium
GCAGGCGGAAGAACGGGATCACGCGGTCATCGCCCACCAGGACCAGATAGTGCCAATTGGGATAGGCCGCCGCCTGGGTATAGAGCAGCTGCTTGACCGTGGCCGCCACCTCATTGGCGGCCTGAGGGTGATCCGGATGCCGATCCCAGGCGGCATAGACGTCCGTGATCTCCGGGTACTCGTCCAGGTTGACCAGCACGCCGTTGACTTGCGGGTGCTGGGCCAGATCCAGCAGGGCCGGGAGGAGGCTGGCCGCGCCGGGGTACAGCGCCTGCAGCCGCGCCGGGCTGTACAGGATCAGGGTCTGCACCTGGGTATCGGTCAGCGGCTCGGCAAATTCCACGGCCGCGGCCTGGGTGATGACCACCGCCGGCTGCGGGGGCGGGCTGACCACGGCCTCAAAGGTGAAGGCGGCGCCGAGCGGGGCCGCGGTGTTTGGCGCCACCGCCACGTAGTAATTGCCATTCAACTCATGGACCGCGTACGCGATTTGCTCGGTCGCGGTGAGCGCCTGGGCGGAGGTGGCCACCAACGCACCGGCGCCGCCCTGCTGGCCGACATTATTGAGCCGGCCGACGTTGTTCAGCCGGCCCACGTCACTCAACTGGCCCAGTTCATCAATCTCGCCCAGGTCCATCAGATCGCCGACATTGTTCAGCCGGCCGACGTTGTTGAGGCGGCCCACATTGTTCAAGCGGCCGACGTTGTTGAGGCGGCCGACATTGTTCAAGCGGCCGACGTTGTTGAGGCGGCCGACATTGTTCAGCCGGCCCACGTTGTTGAGCCGGCCCAGGTCGCGCACCTGGCCGGTCTCTTCGTCGATGGCCGGCGCGAAGAGATAGAGGTCAAAATCGGCGGTGAGCGCGGAGATGGTGACCGTCAGGAGCGAGTCGGTGTCCGGGACCGGGAGCTTGTACCACGTGGTCTCGGTGAGCGCGCCGAGGCTGGCCGTGATCACGGCGCCGGAGGTGACGGGCGCGGCGGTGGCGCGGTAAGTGTTAACGGCCAGCACCGTGACCGTGATCCGGCCGGTGGCGCTCAACGCGCCGTCGCTGAGCGTATACGTCAGCACGTCCTGGCCGTCCGCGTTGATGGTCGGGCTGTACACCAGGCTGGCGGTGCCGCTGAGGACGGCCGTGCCGCTCAGCGGCTGGCCCACCGCCAGCACGGTCAGCCGGTCACCGTCCGGGTCCGCGTCGTTGACCAGCACGTCAATGGTCACCGGTGAATCGCCGGCCGTCAACGCCAGGTCGCCGCCGGCCGCCGGCGCATGATTGACGGCCGCGACGGTGACCGTGACGACCGCCAGGCTCGCGCCGCCGGCGCCGTCGCCGGCCGTGTAGGTGAAGGTCTCGCCGCCGGTGAAGTTGACGGCCGGGGTATACGCCAGCGTGACGCCGGTGATGACGGCCGTCCCGCCCTGGCTGGGAGTCCCCACCGCGCTGATGATCAGCGCGTCTTCATCGGGGTCGGAGTCGTTGTCCAGCACCGCGATCTCCCGCGGCGTATTCTGGCGCGCCAGCACCGGGTCCGCGGCCGTCACCGGCGCGTGGTTGACGGGCGTGACCAGGGCCAGCACCGTCGCGGCCGCCGTCCCGCCCAGGCCGTCGTTCACGTAGTACACAAAGCTGTCCACGCCATTGAAGTACAGCGTGGGCGTATAGCTCACCGTGACGCCGTTGGTGGTGGCGGCGCCATGCGCGGGCGTGGTGACGCCCGTCACCTGCAGCGGGTCGCCGTCCGGATCGGTGTCATTCCCCAACACCGGGAAGCTGACCGCGGTATCGCCGGGCAGAGAGACGGAGTCATCGGCCGGCGCGGGCGGGTCGTTGACGTTGAGGACCGTCAGGCTGAAGCTTTGCGTGGCCGTCAGGCCGCCGGCGTCTTCAACCCGCAGGACCACGGCGGCCAGGCCCACCGCGGCATTGTCCGGCACGCCGGCCAGGAGCGCGGCGCCATTGCCTTGCGGGGTGAGGGTCAACCAAGCCGGCTTGACCGGGGCCGTCACGGTCAAGAGGTCGCCGGCATCAGGATCGGCGGCGCTGAGGGAATAGGTATAGCTCACGCCCTGGGTGGCGGTGAGCGCCGGCGCGCTGACAAAACCCGGCGCGGTATTGGGCGCCTGAGCGATAAAGGCCAGCGAGTTCCAGGCGGAGCCGCCGGCGTTCAAGGCGGTGGCCGTGATGATCTGCGGGCCGGCCAGGCCCCAGGTGAAGGTCAGCGCGTCCACTGAGCCGGTGAAGACGTGCATGACGGCCGTCTGCCCGGTGGCCTGCCAGTAAAGCGTGATCGGGGCCGTGGCCGAGATCGGCGTCACGGTGGCCGTAAAGGCCTGGGCCGCGCCGGTCAGACCGCTGGTGGGGCCGGAGAGCGACACCGCCGTGGGCGGCACCACGCCAGTGAAATCCTGGCCGGCGCTGTCCGGCCCGAGGGTGATCGGGCGCGTGACCGGCATGAAAACATGGTCAGCCAGGGTGGGCGTGAGCGCGTACGTGCCGGCCAGCAGGGTGGTGAACGTGTAATACCCGCCGGCGTCGGTGGTGGTGGTGGTGCCGGCGCCCAGATCCATAAACACGCCTGCCAGCGGCTGGGCCGCCGGCGTCTGCACGCGGCCGGTGATCATGTACGTGCCGGCGGCCGGCGTGGTGGCCGAGAGGGGTACGGTGTAGGCGCTCCACACCGCATTGACCTGCGCGCCATGCGCCGGCGTGTGCGTCCGCACGCGGAAAAAGTAGGGCGTGTTCGCCGGCAGGCCGGTGAGGGTGTAACTGCCCGCCGCCTTATCGGCTGTGCCGCCATGCACCGTGTACGGGCCGCCGAAGGCCGGCGAGTAGCTGACCTCGTAATAGCCGCCGTCCGCCGTGTACGTGATCGGCGTCCAGGTCAATTCCAAATTCGGGCCGGCCGGCGCGGCAGCCAGACCGCCGGGCGGCGCGGTCTGGGTGTTGGCCCACCCCGGCGCGCGGGCTTCCAGAAAACTGAGCAGGCCGGCGTTATCAGTGTGCAGGCCGTTGTAACTGAGATCCAGCACGGTGAGCGAGATCAGATTCGTCAGAGTCAGCGGCAGACTGTTCGTCAGCGCATTGTTAGCGGCATACAGCATCTGCAGCTGCGTCAATTGACCCAGCTCAGGCGGCAGCGGCCCGCTCAGCTCGTTGTCGTAGATATCCAGCCGCAGCAGCGTCGTCAGATCGCCATACTCAGGCGGCAGCGGCCCGGTGAAGTGGTTTCCGCCCAGCAGGAGGTTCTGCAGGCTGCCCAGGCTGCCCAGCTCCGGCGGCAGGCTGCCGGTCAGCTGATTGCCGGACAGGTTCAACATCTGGAGCTGCGTCAGGGCCGAGAAAGCGGCGGGGACGGTGCCGGTGAGCTGGTTGGCGCTGAGCGCCAGGGTGGTCAAGCTGCTGAGGCCGCTCAAGGCCGGCGGGATCGAACCCGTCAGCAGGTTGTTGTTGAGGGCCAGGTTTTGCAGATTGGTCAGGCCCGCTAAGCCCGCCGGGATTGGACCCGTCAACTGGTTATGGGCCAGGCCCAGTGTCTGCAGGCTGGCCAGACTCCCGAGCGCCGACGGCAAAGGACCGGTGAGGGTGTTCTGATTGAGATACAGCCCTTGCAGAGCGGATAGATTGCCCAGCGCCGGCGGCAGCGGGCCGCTCAGCTGGTTGCTGCTCAACGACAAACCCGTCACCTGCCCGCCGCCGCAGGTGACGCCATACCAACTGCAGGGTGTATAGAGCACCAGCCAGCCGGCGGCGTTCGTCCAGGCCGGCCCGTTGGTGCTGGTATAGAGCGCCACCAGGGCCTCGCACTCGGCCAGCGGGATCTCGCTCACGCCGGCACAGAAGTCGATGTCCGTCACCCGCGGCGGCCCGCTGGCGGCCGTGTGGCCGCCATTCGCCGTGGCGCTGTACGCGCTGTTGGTGATGGTTTGCGTGGCGGTGACCACCAGCGCCAGCTGCGTGGTGCTGTACGGCTCAAAGACGGGCCAATACCAATTCACCACCCCTCCGGTGTAAACGCCGCCGGACACATACCAGGCGCCGGCCGGCACAACATCGGTCAGCACGACGTTGGTCAGCGTCATGAAATCGGTGTTGGTGAGGGTGAGGAGATACGTAATCGGCGCGCCGGGCGGCGCGACCGCCGGCCCGGTCAGGCTGAGGGCGAGCGCCGAGGCCTGGGCGGTAAAATCCTGGTTGACGGCAAAAGGCGGCGCGTTCACGCTGAGAGTCGCCGGAGTAAAGAAATAGCCGGCCAGCGCCGGGGTGATCACCTGCGCGCCGCTGGAGGCGCTGAGGGTGTAGTAGCCGGAGGCATCCGTAAGCGTAGTGAACCCGGCGCTGGAGGCGACGGTGACGCCGGCCGGCGCGCCCGTGATCCGGCCGGTGACTTGCTGAACGGCGGCATTGACCGGTGTGGTCCGATCGGTCGTGGCGCCATCAGCCAATTGGCCGTAGGTATTGGCGCCCCAGCACCACACACCGCCGCCCGTCCCCAGGACGCAGGTATGGTCACCATGCCCCGCCAGCGCCCGCCCGCCGGCCGCCAGGCCGGATACGCCGGCCGGCGCGTTCTGCCCGAGCGTGGTCCCATCCCCCAATTGGCCGTTGATGTTATAGCCCCAGCAGACCACGCCGCCGGCCATGGTCAACGCGCAGGTGTGCTTCACGCCCGCGGCCAGGGCTTGGACGCCGTCGGCCAGGCCCACCACGCCGGCCGGCGCGGGGCGGCTCACCTGCGTTCCATCCCCCAACTGGCCGGCGGCATTGTCCCCCCAGCATTGCACCGCGCCCGCCGCCGTCAAAACACAGGTGTGGCTCTCGCCCGCCGCTACCGCCAGTACCGGCTCCGCCAAACCCAGCACATCGACCGGCGCGGCGCGGTTGGTCGTCGTGCCGTCACCCAGTTGGCCGTTGAGGTTATCGCCCCAGCATTTCACGGCCCCGGCCGTGGTCAGCGCGCAGGTGTGATACCCGCCGGCGGCCAGGGCCTGGACACCACCGGCCAGCGATGTGACCGCCGCCGGCGCGGTGCGGTTGAGCGCGGCCCCGTCGCCGAGCTGGCCTTCATCGCCGCGGCCCCAGCAGAAAACGCCGCCCAGAGCCGTGAGCGCGCAGGTGTGATGATAGCCCGCCGCGATCGAGCGGACACCGCTGGTTAAAGTAAGGACATCGCCGGGCATGTACCGATCAGCCGTCAGCCCGTCGCCAAGCTGGCCAAAGTAATTGGCGCCCCAGCACTTCACCGCGCCGGCCGTGGTCAGCGCGCAGGTGTGAACCTGGCCCAGAGCGGCCTCAACCACGCCTGCGCTCAAGCCGCCGACCGCCACCGGCTCCGAGCGGTTATCCAGCGTGCCGTCACCCAACTGACCGTTGTAGTTCCAGCCCCAACAGGCGAGGCCGCCGGCCGTTGACAACCGGCAGGTATGCTCTGGGCCGGCCGCTAACGCCGCCACGCGCGGCTCACCCAGCAAATCCACGCGCGCCGCGCCGGCCGCGGCGCCATCCGCGCCCGTCACAGTCACGATGACGGTCTTCGGCCCCGGCTGATTCCACTTAACCAGGACGAGATCGGTGACGGTGACACTGCCGGTATGCGTGATCGGGTCCAGCCCATCCGCCTGCCAGACGTAGGTGAACGGCCCCGTGGCGGTGAGCGGCAGCGCGGCGCTAAACGCATATGGCGCGAAGGCGGTGCCGGTGACCGGCCCGGCCACGCTCACACTCAACCCAGCGGGCAGATAGCCCACAAAATCCTGGCCGGCCGCGTCGGGCGGCACAATCACCGTGCGTGTGGGCGGGCTGAAACTGTAACCGCCCCAAGTGGGCGTCAACACATACGTCCCCGTCAGCACACTGGGGAACAGATAGTAGCCGCCGGCGTCGGCGGTGGCGGTCAGGCCGTTGCTCAGCGCCAGCTCGATGACGGGCATCCCGGTCCCCAGGCCATTGGTTACCCGGCCCGCTATCTGGGCTTCGCCCGTCGCCAGCGCCGGCGCGGGCTGGATCAGACCTTCCAGAGCGCCGGCCAGCGCCAAACACAGACCGAGCCCCAGCACCCCTTCAACCACGATGATGGCGGCCCGTGAGCGGCGATCCGGTTGCTGGCGGCGAGTCGGCTGCATGGCCTTACCTTTCATATACCCGAGTACCCGAGCGGGCGGCGATTAGGGCGCCGGCGTCAATGCCGCGCGCAAGGCGCGGGCCGCGTCCCCGTCCAGCGCGGCGCCCAGCCGGTCAAACACAGCTTGGCTGGCCTCCAGGAGCGCGCCCGCCCGCTCGCCGGCGCCGCGGGCCGCGTACCCCTGCGCCAGCGCCAGGCGGCTGCGCGCCGCCTGCAGGTCGTCCGCCACGTCGTCGAGAATGGCGATGCTGGCGGTGAACTCCGCTTCGGCTTCCGGCCAGCGCCCCTGCGCCTCGGCCGCCTCGCCTAACACGCGCCGGGCGCAGCCTTCTTCTCCCCGCATGGCGAACTCCCGCGCCAGCCGCAGCGCTTCCCGGCCTTCCGTTTCGGCTTCGGCCGGGTCGCCGGCCAAGAGCGCGGCTTTCGCCAGGTGCCGGTGCAGTTCGGGCAAAAAGTCGCGCGCCTGGGCTTGATCAAACAGGGCGCGGCCGGCGCGCAAATGCTCGCGCGCCTGCTGGGCGCTCACGGCTTCCCGGCGCCCGATCAGCACCGCGCCCAGGTTCATCCGCACCGCGCCGCGCACATACGGCGAGGCGCCCAATTTCTCAAACGCGCTGAGCGCGTCTTGATAGCGGGCCTGGGCCTCATCCAGCCGGCCCTGGGTCAGCGCCACCTCGCCCAGGTTGTTGTCCGCGAAGGCGCGGTTATACCCGTCGCCGGCCAGGTCAAAGATGGCGTGCGCGCGCCGATAGTGTTCGGCCGCCGGCGTTAATTGGCCGGCGTTGAAGCGGGCGCTGGCTATCAGGTTATGGGACATGGCCTGGCCGTGCAGGTCGCCGGCCTGCTCGTACAGCGCGCGTCCGCGCTCAAAGTGGCCGGCCGCCGTCAGGCTGTCGCCGCGGTTGAGCGCGATCAAGCCCAGCATGTTGTCGGCGCGCGCCAGGGCCGCCAGATCGCCCAGGCGTTCAGCCATCTCCAGCGCGGTTTGCACATGGTCCAGGGCGCGCTCGTAGTCGGCCTGGCGGGTGTGGATCAGGCGGGCGGTGATGCGCAGCTGCACGGCCGCCGGCGAGGCTTGACCGCCCGCGGCGGCCAGCCCGCGCTCGATCCAGTCA
>JAGOBN010000199.1 GCA_017999235.1 Anaerolineales bacterium
ATTGGATGGATGTGGGGACCCTGGACTCGTACTGGCGCGCCCACATGGATTTGCTCCGCCATCCCCCCGCGCTGGATCTGAACGACCGGTCCTGGGTGATCCACACCCGGTCGGAGGAGCGGCCGCCCATGCTGATCGAGCGCGGCGCTTCGGCCCAGGAAAGCCTGATCACCGATGGGGTGGTGATTGCCGCCGGCGCGGTGGTGGAACGTTCGATCCTGTCGCCGGGGGTGTACATCGGCCCCCGGGCCGTGGTGCGGGATTCAATTTTGCTGACGGACAGCTACGTGGAGGCCGGCGCGCGCGTGGAACGCGCCATCCTGGATAAACACGTCACGGTCGGCCACCAGGCGCAGATCGGCGCGCTGGATGATTCCGACGGCGCCTTGGGCCTCACCGCCGTCGGCAAGAACGTGCAGATCGCGGCCGGCCTAAAGATTGGCCGCGGCGTCTCCATCAGTCCGGATGTATACCTGGAACCGGAGCCGCGTTTGTGGGCCGAGCCCGACGACCCTGCGACACCGGGCGGGGAGGCTTTTTCATAGCCGCGCCGGCCCTTCCCCGCCCCGTATTGACCCCTGGATTTTAGCGGCCCCCTCCCGCCGACACCCCAAAGATACGGGTGTATCTGGCCAAAAACATTCGGCTGCCCCAATATCTGGCGGCTTGACTGCCTAGAACATCCGACCTATACTCGGTGACACATTCGTTCTAAATTGCCGCTTGCGGCACCTGAACCCTAAGGAGAAACTGACCATGCCCCGCAAGAAGAAGGAAGAGACCGCCGTGGAAGCCGCTGAGACCGGGGAGGCCGGCCATGAAACTGCGCTGCCGGAGACAGCCGTCGGCGGTGAGGCGCCGGTCGCGGCGAGCCCTGTCGAAGAAAAACAGCCCGCGCGGCGCGGCCGCCCGCCCAAAGCCCACGCCGCCGCCGAGCCGGCCGAAGCCGCCGCTCCCGCGCGCCCGAAAATGGACGCCGGCCGGCGCAACGCCATCGACAAAGCCTTGAACGACCTGACCAAGAAGTACGGGGAGGGCACCATTATGCGGCTGGGCGAGGCCTCGCATCTGGCGGTGGAGGCGGTCCCCACCGGCTCCCTGGCCCTGGATATCGCGCTCGGCATCGGCGGCATCCCGCGCGGACGCGTCACCGAGATCTACGGGCCGGAATCCTCCGGCAAGACCACGCTCTGCCAGCACATCGTGGCCGAGGCCCAGCGCCGCGGTGGCGTGTGCGGGTACATTGATATGGAGCACGCGCTCGACCCCATCTACGCCACCAAATGCGGGGTGGATGTGGACAACCTCTACATCTCCCAGCCCGATACCGGCGAGCAGGCGCTGGAAATTGCCGAGGCGCTGGTGCGCTCCGGCGCGATGGATGTGGTGGTGGTGGACTCGGTGGCCGCGCTGGTGCCGCGCTCGGAAATTGAGGGCGATATGGGCGACGCCACCATGGGCGTGCAGGCCCGCCTGATGAGCCAGGCCCTGCGCAAGCTTTCTGGCGCCATCAAGCAGACCAACACCTCCGTGATCTTCACCAACCAGCTGCGCCAGAAGATCGGCGTGATGTTTGGCAACCCGGAGACGACCACCGGCGGCATGGCCCTCAAGTTCTACGCTTCCGTGCGCCTGGACGTGCGCCGCTTGCAGGCCATCAAAGAGGGCGGCGAGGTCATCGGCTCCCGCACCCGCGTGCGGGTGACCAAGAACAAAGTGGCGGCGCCGTTCCGCGAGGCCGAGTTCGACATCCTCTACAACGAGGGCATCTCCAAAGAAGGCGATATGCTGGACCTGGGGACCGCGCTGGAGATCATCACCAAGCGCGGCGCGTTCTTCTCCTACAACGAGACGCGCCTGGGCCAGGGCCGCGAGCAATCCAAGCAGTTCCTGCGCGATCACGCGCCGATCGCGGAGGAGATCGAGCTGGCCATCCGCGCCCAGCACGCCGCCACCGGCTCGCCGCTCAACGTGCCGGCCGGCCAGGCGGAGGACGAGGACGACGAGGGCGAAGACCTATAGCGCCGCGCGCTTGGGGATGGTGACGGACCAGTTCGGCCTCCCTTGGAGGTTGAATTGCGCCCGCGCCTGAACGCGGCCGAACCGCGCGGATAAAAACTTCAGCCGCCTCTGGATTTCGGAGGCGGCTGAAGTTGTATACTCGGTTGGCGGAGGTCCTGCGCCCGCCCACCCACTGTGAGGAGACCCTCCCCATGTCCGCCAGCCCGCTCGCGCAAAAACTCAAACTCAAACCCGGCCAGCGGATCGCCATCCTCAACGCCCCGGCCGGCTACGTTGAGCGCCTGGCGCCTTTGCCTGCCGGCGTGACGCGCGCGCCGCGCCTGCAAGGCGCGTTCGATTGGATCCAGCTCTTTGTCAAAAACCAGGCCGAATTAGGCCGGCGCTTCCCGGCGGCGGCGGCGGCGCTCAAGCCGACGGGCCTGCTGTGGCTGTGCTTCCCCAAAGGCACGTCCGCCATCCAAACCGATTTGACGCGCGATCAGGGCTGGGAGGCGGCGGCCGCCGCCAAACTGAAGTGGGTCACGCTCGTCTCGGTGGACGAGACCTGGTCGGCGTTTGCCGTGCGCGCGTATAAACCCGGCGAGCCGCGGCAGTCCTTCCGCTGAGCGGCCCCGATGAGCCTGGCCGATTTTGACGCGCTCTGGGATTACGACCAGCCGGCCGCGACGGAGGCGCGCTTCCGCGCCCGGCTGCTGGAGTTGGCCGGCCAGCCGGCGCTGCAGATTGAGCTGCAAACTCAAATTGCCCGCGCCCAGGGCTTGCAGCGCCAATTTGACGCCGCGCACCACACCCTGGATGAAGTCGAACAGGCCCTGACGCCGGGGCTGATGCGCGGGCAGATCCGCTATCACCTGGAACGCGGCCGGGTCTTCAACTCGGCCGGCCAGCCGGAACAGGCGCGCCCGCACTTTCAAACTGCTTGGGAGCAAGCGCGGGCCACCGGCCGGGACGACCTGGCCGTGGATGCCGCGCACATGCTGGCGATTGTGGCGCCGCCGGCCGAGCAGGAAACCTGGAACTGGCAGGCCCTGGCCCTGGCCGAGCATTCCGCTGATCCAGCCGCGCGGCATTGGCTGGGCGCGCTGTGCAACAATCTCGGCTGGACGTATCACGGCCAGGGCGATTTCGCCCGCGCCCTCGAGTTGTTTGAGCGCGCCGTCGCTTTTCGCGCGGCGCAGGGCCAGCCGCGCGAGACGCGGATCGCGCGCTGGTGTGTGGCGCGCACCCTGCGATCGTTGACACAGTTTGAGGCCGCCCTCCAACAGCAACAGGCCTTGCTGCTGGAGGCCGAAGCGGCCGGCGCGCCGGACGGTTTTATCAGCGAGGAAGTGGGCGAGAACCTGCTGGCGCTGGGCCGGCCGGCGGAAGCGCAGCCGCATTTCGCCGCCGCGCACCGGCTGCTGATGCAGGACCCGTGGCTGGCGGCCCAGGCGCCGGCCCGCCTGGAACGTCTGCGCGTGCTCGGTCAATCACCCGTTTGAACCTTTGTCACAACCGGGCGGTAATTTCTGCGCGCCCGTTCATCCACAAGGAGACCCGCATGCCCGCTGCCTCCGCGCTTGTCTTTAACCGTCTGGTCAACGCCCCGCCGGCCGAGGCCTTTCGCGCCTTCACGCACGCCACCGCCCTGCGGGATTGGCTGTGCACCGCCGCCCAAGTGGAGGCGCGCCCCGGCGGCCGGCTCTACCTGTGGTGGGCGGAAGGTACGGCGGTGAGCGGGCGGTTCACAAAAGTTGAGCCCGGCCACCGCCTGGCCGGTGCCTGGGAGAGCGCCCGCACGCCTGGACCGGTGACGTTCCAAGCGGCGTTCAAAGCGAAGAAATCCGGCACAGCCGTGACGGTGACCCTGGCCGGCTTTGGCGCCGGCGCCAAATGGCGGGCCGCCCGCGCCCAGTGGACCGCGGTGTGGGAATTCGGCTTGGAGAACCTGGCCTCCGTGGTGGAGACGGGCATCGACCTGCGCCTGGCGCGCCGGCCGCGGCTGGGCATCTTTATCGGCGAGTTCAGCCCCGCCATCGCGCAGCAGCTGGGCGTGCCGGTCAAGGCCGGCGTGCGGCTGGAAGGCACCGCCGAGGCCACGGGCGCGCGCGCGGCCGGCCTGCAGAAGGATGATGTGCTGATCGCCTTAAATGGCAAGAAGCTGGCCAGCCCGGAATCGTTCGGGGCCGCGCTCCAGGGTTTGCGCGCCGGCGACCGGCCCAAGGTGGTCTTCTATCGCGGCGCGCAAAAACAAACCGTGCCGCTGGAGCTCTCGCGCTTCCCCATCGCGGATCTGCCCGCCACCGGCGCCGAATTGGCCGCGCAGGTGCGCCGGCTGCACAAGCAGGTGGATGCCGCGCTGGCCCAGGCCGTGGCCGGCCTGACCGAGGCCCAGGCCGAGCGGCGGCCGGCAGCGCCGGAGTGGAGCGCCAAGGAACTGATCGCCCACTTCATCCTCACCGAGCGCGACTATCAAAGCTGGGCGGCCGATATGCTCAACGATGCGCCGGTCAACGACGACCTGCAGTTCCGGCCCAACGTTGACATCCGCGTCGCGGCGCTGGTGGCGCGGCTGGGGAGCGTGGCGGCCCTGCGGAAGGAATTGACGCGCGCCGAGGCCGAAACCGCCGCGTTGTTGGAGGCCCTGCCCGCGGCCTTTGTGGACGGCCGGAAACACCTGTACCGCCGGCTGGCGCAATGGGCCTTGGAAGTCACGCCCGGCCATTGGAACGACGAGCATGCCGAGCAGATGCGGCGCACCGTGACGGCGGCCCAGGCGGCCGGGTAGACGCCGCGCCCACCCACCCATCCATCCCATCAGGAGGCGACTTGTGGCGAGCAAACCTTTGAGCTTTCAACGCACCCTGCCGGCCGCCGCGGCCGAGGTCTACCGCCTGTGGACCCGGACCTCGGCGGTGCGCCAGTGGTTCTGTGACGCCGCGCAGGTTGAGCCGCGCAAAGGCGGGCGCGTCTACTTTGCGTGGAATAGCGGGTACCACGCCGCCGGCGCCGTGACGCAGGCCGTGCCGAACAAGGCCCTGGCCTTCACCTGGGCCGGCCAGGGCGAGCCGGCGGCCACGCACGTCAAGGTGGCCTTCCGCGAGCGGGCCGGCGCGACGCGGGTGACCGTGACCCACACCGGCGTCGGGTCCGGCCAGGCGTGGGCGCGGCCGGCGGCCGCCATCGCCGCCGGCTGGGAGGCCGGCCTGGAGAACCTGCAGTCGGTGCTGGAGACCGGTGAGGACCTGCGCGTGGTGCGCCGGCCGATGCTGGGCATCGTGAACATGAGCCCGCTCGACGCGCCGACGGCTCTGAAGCTCGGGGTGCCGGCGAAGGCCGGCATCGTCATCGGCGGCACCGTGCCGGGCCTGGGCGCCGAGGCGGCCGGCCTGCGGCCCAATGATGTGGTGGTCAGCATCGGCGGCCGCAAGACCGACACCTTCTCCCATCTGCAGTCCGCGCTGGCCGCGCGCCGCGCCGGCGACACCGTGGCGGTGGTGTTCTATCGCGGCGCGGAGAAGCTCACCCAGCCGATGACGCTCTCGCGCCGGCCGCTGCCGCCCCAGCCCGCGGACGGACCGGCGCTGGCGGCGGCCCTGCGCGCCGTGCATCAGCGCGAGGTGCCGGCGCTGGAAGCGGTTCTAGCGGAGCGGCCGGACGCGGCCGCCGGCCGCCGGCCCGCGCCGGACGAATGGAGCGTCAAGGAGATCCTGGCGCACATCCTCGGCGCCGAACGCGCCACCCTGGACACCGTCGCGGAAATGCTGACCGATTCGCTCCGCTGGTACGATGACTTTGACAACGAGGCCACGGCCCGCAACGCCGGCACCCTCGCGGTCTATCCGACCACGGCGGAGTTGGTGAGCCAGATTAAACTGGCGCACGCCGAGCTGGAGGCGGCGTGCGCGGCGATCCCGGCGGACGTTTTTGCCCGGCCGCGCCTGGCCTGGCAATTGGCGTTCAATCTGCTGCAAGGCCCCACCCATATCGAAACCCATCTGCCGCAAATTCAGGCCGCGCTAAACGGAGCTTAACCATGTCTCTCTTGAAGAACATCAACGTTGTGTCGGTGCCCGTCACCCAGGCCGGCTGGGAGCAAGCCAAGGCGTTTTACCGGGAGACGCTGGGGCTGCGCGAGACCTTCGGCTCGGATGATTTTGGCTGGGTGCAGTACGGCTGGGAGGGCGGCACGGAGATCGCGCTCAACCGCTGGACGGAGGGGACGCCGGCCCGCACCGGCGGCCCGATCATCGTGTTTACCGTGGATGACGCGCACGCCGCCGTGGCGGAATTGCGCCGGCGCGGCGTGAAGTGCGACGACCCGGTGGCTATTCCGGACATGGTCACGTACGCCACGTTTTACGACAGCGATGGCAATCAACTGCAGGTGGCCGGCCGGCCGCCGCAGGCCTGAACTACGTGCTCGTCCTGGGCGCGGCGACCCACCGGGCCGCCGCGCTTTTGATTTAAGAGTCAGCCGCGGCCAAGCGTCGGCGCCGGCCGGTTACGGCGCGGACTCTCCGCCGCGCGTGGAATTGACGGCCGGCGCGTCCTGGGCCACAATCGCGTCTCATCCTTAGCAGGTCGGAGAAGATCGCGCATGGCTCGGATTATCGGTGTCAACGCCATTGTCTTGTACGCCAACGATCCAGCGGCCCTGGCCGCCTGGTACGCCAAACGCCTCGGGCTGGCCACCTTTGAGAACGCCGACGACGGCCAGTTCTACGGCGAGATTGAGGACTATCACACCGGCCTGACCTTCCAGTTTGCCATCTTCAAGGCCCAGCCGGCGCTGGCGCCGGCCGGCCGCGGGCTGATGGTCACTTACCGCGTGGATGACCTGGACGCCTTTGCGCGCCAACTGGAAGCGGAAGGCTTGCCGCTGGAACGGCTGGCCCTGGACTATGGCCGCTTTGTGCGCTTGCGCGACCCCGAAGGCAATCCCCTTGAGTTGTGGGCGCTGGACCCGGCGCCGACCGTGGACCTGCACCAGCCGCCGGCGGATTGAGCATGCGACCCTGGCGCCTGCAGTTAGCGGGCCTGGGCGTGCTGTTGGCCGCGTGCGCGCCCGCTCCGGCGGCGGCGCCCACGTCCATTCTCACCCCGTTGCCGCCCTTGCCGGCCACGGCCGCGCCGGAGGTGTCACCGGCGCCGCCGACGGTCATCCCCACGCTCACCGCGTCCCCGTCCGCCACCGCCACCCCCACCGCCACGGCCACACCAGTG
>JAGOBN010000200.1 GCA_017999235.1 Anaerolineales bacterium
TACGCCCGCTCTTGCCGCAGCTGCCGGCCTTCGACGATGCCCGGCGCAGCATGGCGGACTACCTTCAGCCGCACTGAGCGTGAACCGGGCGCCGGCCAATCTTTGCTCACTCTCCCAGCCCCAGATTCGGCGCTCGCCGCTTGCCGACCACAACAAAAAAACCTGGTGGTTCAATCCCTGATCCAGGGACTAAACCACCAATTTGATCGACGCCATTATAAGTGAAAACACTGCTTCCCTAACCAGCTCCGGGCGGCCAACGGTGTCCAAGCCAGCCCGTAAGCCGCGTTATCCCGAAAAAAGAGACATCCCCCGGCCGAAAAAACCCCCGATTCTCCCGCCTTTTTTGCGGTCTTTCTGTCAACTCGCCGCCGCAGGGTGACTCGCGAAGCCAAAATTGGGTCGCTATTTCGTGCGCCCTGCCCCTGTTCCTGGCCTTCCTAGCCGGGTGCGCCCCCCACAGTTATCCCGGGCCAGACGCCTCCCTGGCGGTGCAGGGCACGCGCGTGGCCGACGCCCTGGCCGGCGTCAACGAATCCATCCTCGCCACCCAGGAGGCGTATCAAGCCCGGGTCAGCGCGATCGATCTGCTGGAGCGCGAGAACGCGGCCCAGGCCGAACGCCTGCGGCTGGCTCAGGACGAACTGGCCCTGCAGGAGAAGGCGGCCGAGGTCCAGCGCAAGATCGCCGAGCAACAGGCCCTGGCCGTGGCCGCCGCCACCCAGACCCCCGGCGCCGCCCTGGCGCAGGCTGAGGCCTATTCCCGCACCGTGCTGGGCGCGGCGGCCGCCCAGACCCTCGCCACACAGGCTCAAGCTGAAGCCGACGCCGCGCGAACCCAGGCGCAGGCGGCCGCGGCCCAGGTGTTGTGGGGGCTGGCCGGCCTCGCCGGCCTGGCGCTCTGCGCCAGCCTGGGCCTCGGGCTGTGGTTCCTGATCCGGGATTGGAAGCACGCGGCCGACACGCGGCGCCGCCAGCGCGAGCAGATGCTGATCGAGGGTATGTGGCGCGAGATCCCGGGCTATGGCCTGGTGCTCGTCTGGCGCAACCAACTGCTCACGGCGATGAGCCTCTTCGGCCAGCCGGCCGTCCCCGCCCAGGCCGCCGGCCGCGCTCTGACCGTCAACGACGCCAACGGCTCCCACACCCTGCAAGCCATCCTGCTGACGCCCGAGCAGGAGCGCCTCGTGCGCTTCCTGGCGCTGTGCCTGGAGCTCGCCGGCGGGGCCTCGGCCAAGGTGCCGTCCGCCAACGTGATGCAGCAGCGCTTCGGTCTGCGCGGCCAGGAGTGGCAGGAGTGCGTGGACATGCTCAAGCCGCTGTATGTGCGCGCCACGGAGCGGGGCACGTATCTGATCTCGCCGCGCTTCCCGACGCTCAACAGCCTCTTGGAGGCGGTGCGCGCCGGCCTGGTCTTCCCTGCCCTGCCGGCGGACGTGCTGGTGGAAGCCGTGTAGCGAATGCCCAGTGTTCCGCGTAGGAATACGCGGGAACACTCCGGAACACTCGGAATGCTCAAGGAGAGGCTGATGACGGATTGGGTGTACTTCGGTGAAGACCTCGGGATGGGGGCCAACAAGCTCTACGGGTCGGCCGGCGGCCTGCAGTTGCCCTCGCAAGTGGCCGTCAACGGCGGCTCGGCCGTGACACGCCTGGCCGGCTTGGGGGCCCAGAAGCCGCCGCTGCATGTGGAGACCGCGCAGGCCTCGTTCTACGTCGGCGCGCGCGCCCACGATTGGGGCCGGCCGGTGGAGAGCCTGGACTATGAGCGCCTGACCGGCGCGCCGGAGATGGTGGCCTTGTTCTACGGCAGCCTGACCCGCTACTGCCAGACGCACGGGCCGCTGACCGCGCCCCTGCATCTGACGGTGGGCTTGCCGCTCGAGCCGCTCACCGGCCCGGAGGCGGCCGCCAACGCCGACCGCGTCCGCGCCTGGCTCAAGGGCGACCACGCCTGGCGCGCCGACGGTCAGGCCTATCAGGCATCGATCGCCGAGGTCCGGATCACGTCTCAGCCGGTTGGCGCGCTCTTCGACCACCTGATCGACGAGGCCGGCCAGCTCCAGCCCGCCCACAAGACAGCGCTTGGCAAGGAGACCGGCATCGTGTCGATCGGGTTCAACACGGTGGAGCTGCTGGTGGTGCGCGACCGCGTCCCGGTCCAGCGCTTTACGGCTGGCAGCACGGTGGGCGTGCGGCGGCTCCTGGAACTCGTCAACCCGCAGCGCCTGTATTCGCTCGGGGAGCTGGACGCCGAACTGCGCGCCGGCCGGCTGGACGTCACGCCGGCCCTGCCGATCTGGGAGCGCGAAGTGGCCGGCGCGATCGAGCAGCGCTGGGGCACGGCCTGGCGCCGCTTCGCGGCCGTGCTGGTGGTCGGCGGCGGAGCCGTGCTCCTGCGCGAGACCCTGACGCGCCGCTTCGACGGCAAGGCCTGCGTGCCGGACGACCCGGTGCTGTCCATCGCCCGCGGGCTGTACAAGCTCGGCCTGTTCCAGAGCCGCCAGAAGAAGGCATGAGTGGGACCGGGCGGCGCGGCCGGCCGCGCCTGGAAAAAGGCGCGGTGCTGGTGCGCCTCAACCTGCGGCTGCGGCCGGGTGAGGACGACGACCTGATCGCCTTCCTCACCGGCACGCCGGCCCGGCGCCGGGTGCAGGCGGTGAAGATCGCGCTGCGCGCCGGCGGCCTGGCCGCCCATTCCGCCGCGGTGGATGGCGACGACTCGGCTCTGGCGGCGGCGCTGGACGGCCTGCTGCTGTGATTATTGATGACCAGAAAAGGCGGCCCATTTTTTGATGACCAGTAATCGGTCAGAAAGGCAGCGACGGTGACTATCGAAGTCCTGGGTCTGTATATCAGCACCACGGCGCCGGCCGATCCGCAGGAAGCATTTCGGCGCGGATACTGGCGAGCCTTCGCCGACATCGGGCAATACCTGCCGCCCGAGGGCCCGCTCAGCCGGAGCGAAGTGCAATCGCCGCAGGCGCTGGGCCTCGCCCTAAGCATCCTGGGCCATGAGCTCTGGGAGCACCGGACGATGTGCCCGGGCCGCAAGGAGGCCGTCGCCCGACTGGAAGCCCAGGTCGAGAAGTTGACCGAGCGCCTGCGTCTCTATTCCGACCCGCCGCCCGAAGCGCGCCGCCTGTTGGCCGAGAAAGCGGCGCTCCAGCGCCAAATCAACGCCCTAGATGAGCGCGCCTGCGAGGCCGAGGAGCAGGTCAAATGGTTGACCACCGAATTAGACGAGTTGTCCACGTTTGTGGTCCAGGACGAGGAAACGCGCAAGGCCGCCGGCCCGAAAAAAGCGGCCAAATAAAGCCGACGGTTAAGTAGACCACCAGTAATAAATAGACCAATCCATTTGATTGACGGTCAGAAAGGAAACCGAAGGTGAGCGTGGCGAAAAAAGATGAACTCGAGCATGTGCGGGAATGGCTGCGGGGTGTGGATTACTTGCCGGTCCTGAAAACGTTTGTGCCGGCCGGCGTGATGACCTTCCCCGATATCCAGCGCTTGGTCGGCTTCTCGACCGACGTGCTGACGCGCATCCTGGAGCGCCTAACCCAGACGGTGCCGGGGCTGGCCGACGGCCGCCAGGTGCTCAAGCATCTGCCGGACCAGCCCGTGATCCAGGGCCAGCGCGGCCGGCGCCCCAAGCTGTATCGGCTGGAAAAGCTCGGCGCGCGGCTGCTGCAGGCGGCCGGCGTCGCCGACGCCAAGGCCTGCGGCTTGAGCCAGCCGGTCGAGATCGCGCACGCCCTGTGCTTTCGGGCGGTGGCCGGCGCCGCCCAGGCCGCCGCGCTCGCGGTAACGGTCGACAAGCCCGTGGCCTTCGGCGCCGGCCGGAACCTGCGCCCGGATGTCGTGGTCGCGGCTCCCGGCCGCCCGCGGGTGATTTTCGAGATCGAACAGCGCCTGCTGCCGCAGACCCTAGACCGGGCCGTGGACAAGATCCAGCACCTGGTGGATTTCTTCGCCATGCCCGAGGCCGAGGGCTATGACCGGGATATCCGCTTCCTGTTCAACCTGACCGAGGCGCAGGCCCCGGTGACCTGGCGCATGTGGGCGGACGTCATCGCCGAGGTGGCGCGGGCGCGCGGGCCGCTGCCCTGCCGCTTCTGGAGCGCGGGCTTGGCCGATTTTCTGGAGGCGCCCGAGTGGGACGGCCTGCGGGCCTTCACGACGCTCATGCCGGCGCCGGAACCCGAGCCAGCGGCGGGCGCGCCGGCTTTGGCGCTGGCGCTCGTGCCCGTGGACCCCAAAGCCCTGGTTCCGGCGGCGCTGCGGCCGCGCGGCCGGCTCATCACGGCCGGCGACTTGGTCAAGGTGCAGGCCTATGTGCGCGTCTGCCGGCACGAGTTCGAGCAGGCGGTGGCCGGCCCGGGCCCAGCCTTCTTTCGCCTGATCGACTTGATCTACGGGGTGTCACACGGCTACGGCCAGACCTACGCCCAGCAGTTTCAGGTTCCCTGGGGGTCGCTGTTTGCGCTGCGGTCCTATCTGGAATTGCCCGACCGGCGCGATCTGCGCGCCGGCCTCATCAGCCGGCTGGCCGAGTACGACCGCGCCCTGCACAACGGCGGCATGATGATGGCCGCCCATTACGCCACCCGCTTGATCTGGGATGGCTTCTTGCGATACCACGGCGTCACCCGCCACCCGGATCTGGCGATCTATGTTCAGCCGCCGTTTGTCGATCGCACGCAATCGGAGTTGCGCGTCGTCGTCGATGTCCGCCGATCTTTATGGATTACTAGAGGCACGATCGATGGGCTCGCCCTTTACGAATTGGTCAACGAAAAGGCGCTCGCCTGGGTGCTGGAGGCGCCGTTCTTCTACGCCAACGAGCTGGGCTTGAATTGACCCGCGAAAGGAATCCGCATGGCCCTCCCGATCCAAATCACCCCCGACCTCATCCTCAACCTGGAGCACGTCGCCAGCGTCGAGCACCTGACCGCGGCCGGCCCGGCGCCGGAGCGCGTGCGTCTCAGCCTGCTGGGTCAGGCCGCGCCGCGCGAGATCCCCTGGACTGCCGGCGGCGAGCGCCTGTGGAAGCTGTACGCCTGGCTGGCCTCCCGGCAGTTCGACCACATCCGTTACGCCGGCTGTCTGGTCGAAATCCCCGATGCATTCCAGGCCGCCGGCGCATGAAGCGCCTGGCCCGGCTCGCGCCCGATTTCCTAGCTGCCTTCCGCCAGCACCTGCTGGAGGCCGAGCGCAGCCCCAACACGGTGCGCGGCTATCTCGACGATCTCGACGACTTCGGCACGTGGTTCGAGCGCCTGAACGCCGAGCCGTTCACGGCCGAGGCCGTCACCCCCAGCGACGTGCGCGCCTACAAGCAGCAGCTGCTGGACCGCAAGCTCAAGCCGGCCACCATCAACCGGCGGCTGGCCAGCTTGAGCGCCTTTGCGCGCTGGGCGGTGGGGGCCGGTCAGATCGAGAGCAACCCGCTGGAGCGCATCCAGGCCGTGGCCCAAGTGCCGGCATCCCCCAAGTGGCTGGACCGCAAGCAGCGCTTCTCCCTGCGCCGCGCCGTGGAGCGTGAGTGGCAGTGGGCGGCCGCCCATGCGGACCTGCGGCGGGCGCTGTGGCGCATCCGGGACGCCAGCCTGGTGGCCCTGCTAGTCCACACCGGCCTGCGCGTCGCCGAGCTGGCGGCCCTGGACCAGGACGACGTGGTGCTCAAGCCGCGCAGCGGTCAGTTGAGCGTGCGCGGCAAGGGCGCCAAGCTGCGCGCGGTGCCGCTCAACGCCGAGGCGCGGCTGGCGCTGGGGCGCTGGCTGGCCGTGCGGCCGGCCGCGGCCGCCACGCCGGCCGTGCTGGTGAGCCAGCCGCTGGCGCGCATGACCACCCGCTCGATCGAGCGCGTCGTCGAGGACTACGCCCGGCGCGCCAAGCTGGAGCGCCTGACGCCGCACATGCTGCGCCACACCTTCGCCAAGTCCCTGCTCGAAGGCGGCGTGCCGCTGGATCAAGTGGCGACCCTGCTTGGCCACAGCAACCTGAACACCACACGCATCTACACCACACCCAGCGCGCAGGATCTGGCCAACGCCGTGGAGGCGCTCGTGGAAACCTAGCCCTTAAACAGAACGCCGCGAGGCGGAAACTCGCGGCGATCCAGGCAGACGGATGAACCGATGGCGTCGGCGCATCCAATTCGATGCCTGGATTGTAGCACGCAAACGCGCCAATTTATCCCAGAAAACAGGCAGAAATTCGATGTCCCCACAATCTCAATCCCCTTCGTTGGCCTCAGTCCCTACCCCCAACCAACCCGCTTTTGCGACGGTTGCGACAGTTGTTGCGACACCTGCGGCGGCTCTGGCGACGGTTGCGACAGTTGTTGCGACACCTGCGGCGGCTCTGGCGACAGTTGCGACACCTGTTGCGACGGTTCTGCGGTTGCGACACTTGCGACACTTCCGGCGGCCGGCCTGATCCCGGCCTTCGGAGAGTGACGATCTGAGAGCTATCGGCCCCCCAGTCGGCCGGGCGTGAGCCTGTCCCCGCGGCCGATCTCGTCAGAGTGGAACGGGAACTGTCGCAACTGTCATAGCGGCGCAACTGTCGCAGGAGCTTTCGATGAACGACGACTATGGGGTGTGGGCGGCCGTCCGGCTGCGTGAGGGCGCGGCGCTGGATGCGCTGGAGCTGGACCGGATTACAGGGCCGTGGCGCGAGTGGGTGGGCGTCTGCCGCGCCGTCAATGGCGGCGACCGGCGCGCCGCCTTCGACGCCTGGGTGCAGGCCCACCCGGAGAAGAAGCGCCTGATCGCGGCCGTCTTCGACCAGCCGCTCAATCTGCCCGAGCCGGCCGAGTCACTGGCGGCGGAGATCGACCCGCAGGCCATCGACGTGACGGTGCCCGATCTGCCGGCCGCCGCGCGCCGCACGCCGGCCATGGAGCGCGCCGCCGGCGAGGCCGGCGCTTTTGTGGATGTCTTCGCCCGCTATCTGGCGCAGGTGGTCAACACCCTGCCGCGCGAGATGGTCGAGGCCGCCGCGCTGACGGTGGCCAGCATCGCGGTGGCGCGCCGGCTGGTCCTGCCCACCTACTTCGACGACCTGTACCCGATCCTGTGGACGCTGTGGATCGCGCCGAGCACGGTCTTCCACAAGACCACGGCCCTCAACCAGGTGCGCGCCCTGCTGCGCGACGTGATGCCGCATCTGCTCCTGCCGCAGGAATCATCCAACGACCGCCTGCTGCAGA
>JAGOBN010000201.1 GCA_017999235.1 Anaerolineales bacterium
CCCTTGGAGCGGGCCCATCTGGGCGATCTGCGGACCTGGTGTGACACAGCCGTCCATCTGCAATGCGCGTCAGGCCGAGATACCCTTTCGCTTTGGCTGGAAGGGGCCAAGCGGGTCATCGGCGTGGATATTTCCGATGTGCATATCGCCAATGCGCGTCAGTTGGGCGCGGCCCTTCAGGCGCCGGCGGATTGGTATCGGTGTGATGTGCTGGATACGCCGCATGAGCTGGATGGCGTGGCCGATTTGGTTTACACGGGACAGGGAGCGTTGTCCTGGCTGCATGATCTGGAAGCGTGGGCGCGCGTCATTTATCGCCTGCTGAAACCGGGCGGCGTCTTTCATGTATTGGATGACCATCCCCTCACTTGGTTGTTTGAGCCGGACGCCGAAACGTATGTGTTGGCCGATGTCAATTACTTTAACCGGGCCGAGCATTCACAAGGCTGGCCGTCCAGCTATATTGGCGCGCTGGACATTCCACTGGAAAGGCAGGCGGTTAAACACGAGCGTTTGTGGCCGATCGCGTCTGTCTTTCAAGCGTTGCGGCAGGCCGGGCTCGTGGTTGATTATCTAGGCGAACATCCCGAGCCTTACTGGGACGCATTTCCCAGGTTCAAGGCGGAGCTGCACGGCAAAATCCCAATGACGTTTTCCATGAAGGCCTACCGCCCTCAAAATAGCCAGTAAACCACGCACGTTGGGCCGCTTTCGGAGCACACTATGCGACCCCTGCGGTATTCCATCAACGTCACTTTGGACGGGTACTGCGCTCATCGGGCCATCCCCGCGGATGAAGACCTGCATCGTCACGCCGCCGAGAGCATCGCCCAGGCCGATGCCCTCCTCTTTGGCCGGGTCACTTACGAAATGATGGAGGCCGGGTGGCGGTGGCCGGCAGGGGTTGATCGATGAATACGAGTTCGTCGTGCACTCCAGGCTAGCGGGCCTTGGGCCTATATTGTTCGCGGGCTTATCGAAACATGTCGATTTGAAGCTCGTGAGCCGGCTGGAGTTCGGCTCGGGGCGGTGGCGATGCGGCACGAGCCCAGATGGCAGCCGTTAGAACTGATCAGGAAATGGTGCGCATGATCCCGAGCGCCACGCTCGAGGATGTGCGGGCTTTCGCCAGCCAGAATCCGGGCTAGCCGGCCGGGAAAACCAACGCCCGCGTCAGGGTTGAATTCACGAAGATAAGGAAAGGGGCTGTGTGAAAGCAGACCTGCCGGCTGGCTCACCTCTGATTCGGCCGCTGACGAAGCACGATGGTGAGCTCGTCCGAACATTCCTGTATCACGCACTTCACGTGTTCACCGGTCGGCCGCCGTTCCCGCTGGAGATCGTGGAGCAGCCGGAACTCCGGAGATATTTCGCCGGCTGGGGCCGGCCCGGAGACAGCGGTGTGGCCGCCAAACAGGGCGTGCAGGCTGTTGGGGCCGTCTGGCTGCGGCTGTGGACGGCGGACGATCACGGCTACGGCTACGTCGACGAGGCCACGCCGGAGATTTCCATCGCGGTGTTGCCGGACTATCGCGGGCGCGGGATCGGCAGTCGGTTACTGGCCCGGCTGCTGGATCAAGCTCAGGGGCGCTGGCCAGCCGTTTCGCTGAGCGTGGCTCGGGATAATCCGGCCGGCCGGCTCTATGCGCGGCTAGGATTTGCAGTGGTAGCTGAGTCTGGCGCATCGCAAATCATGGTTAAATCTTTGCGCCGGTCAATCTTCCAGGGGAGTTGAGTATGACCAAAGCCGCCCCGCCTCCGTCGATCATGCGGTTTCGGCAGCGCCTGACCGCTCTGCGACAGGCGCCCCGCACCCAAGAAGTGCGCCTGACCTTCCAGCATGCGGTGAATGCCGGCGGCCTGCACTACATCTTGCGCGCCTGCTTTGATGAACTGGCCACTGACTACGTGCTGCCGGATGAGAGTGTGGTCGTCAACGGCGCCGCCCACTGGTTGACGCCGGCCGGTTACGGTCTCTGGCATATTCGGGAGGCGACCGGCGCTGTCCGGGGGGACGCCTACACGGATTCCTTTACCCTGCTGGTGGCCGGCGATGTGCTGGTCTCGACCGACATTACCGAGGACAGCTATCAACCCGAATTGGTTATGCTGCTGACCGCGTCCACCGATGACGCGCTGGATCGGCTGGTGCCCGTTTTGGAACGACTGATGCGCCAGGCCGGCTGCTAAGCCGCCGAAACCCAGGTCGTTATTCAGCCCTGATTGAGCGAGTAGGGGTCGAAACCGGCGGACGCGGTGATCAGCGCCTTCAAATCATCCCAGGGCGCTTGGCTGTAAGAATACAGCCGGACATACCGCATGGCTTTCTGTTTGCCTTCCAGGAGGTTGTGAGGATCAGGCAAGAATGCGCCATGCACGAAGGCCAAGCGGATGTGGTTGGGCAAAAGCCGGATTTGGCAAAGGCCGGCGCTGACCGGGCCGCCCCGGTCTTCGTCGTAATACGTGAAGCCTTTGCGGTGGATGACCTCGGTGGCCGCCGGCGCGACGGCCACGATCAGGCTGCGGAGTTCCAGCACCAGATCGCGCAGATCGGGCGGGGTGAATTGCAGACAGCGCTCGATTTCACGCGTCGGGCGCATGCGGTAGGGGTTCATCGTCGTTCCGTAGCGCTGATTTTGCGCCGGCCGCCCCGCTTCAAAGTGGCAGGCGTAAGCAGACAACAGCGGCTCAGGCGGGCCGGGTCAAGCTCTTCAAAGCCGCTTCACACGCTTCAATGACCTGGCGATAGTGGTCGTTGAGTTCTTCTACAATGGCTTTGACCTCATCCCGGGTTTCAAACCCGCCGATACTGCCCTTACTGTGAATCCAGCCGGCGGTGTTCACGAAAGCGGCAATGGCGTTACTAACGGCGGCGTACTCGCGCAGTTTGCCCGCCAGTAGTTGGGCCCTTTCGGAATAATCCGGGAAACGGGCGCGGCCGGCTGACCCATAACTGTAGCTGCCCAGGTCATTAGCCAGGACGCCAACCACTTGCTTGACCTCCTCCAGCAGGGTTTGGGTGGTTGAGGGCGCCTGGACGATCTGGATGATTTTGTCGCGGCCGACCACGTCGCCCCCAACATTAGCATCGCCCTGTGCCTGCAGGGAAGCCGCTGGTGGACCGCCAGCCGTTAGCTCCTCGGGCGAGATGGGCTCGACCGGCAAGGTCTGAAGAGCGTTGACGACGGCCTGCTCCATCTCAGCCGCCGTCTGGTAACGATCATCGGGACGCTTCTGCAGGCCTTTCAGCAGGATCCGCTCCACGTTCTCGGGCAGACCGGGGTTTAAGCGGCGCGGCGCCGGCGGGATTTCGTTGACGTGCTTCAATAACACGGCCATCGGCGTTTCAGCCTTGAAGGGGATTTGACCCGTCGCCATCTCATACAGCACGACCCCGGCGGCATACAAGTCGCTGCGCGCGTCCTCGGGTTTGCCCTGGATCGTCTCCGGGGGCATGTAGTCCGGGGTCCCCAGCAAGCTGACCGTGGCCGGACTCTCACTTTCCAGCCGGGCCAGGCCGAAATCGGTCAGCCATACCTGTCCTGCCGGGGCGATTAGGATATTCGCCGGTTTGATGTCCCGGTGGATGAGCCCCAGCCCATGCGCGTGGGCCAGCGCCCCGCACACCTGGCGCGTGATCTCCAGGGCCTGCCGCAGCGGCAGCGGCCGTTGGCCGGCGCGATCCAACAGAGTCATCAAGGACCCGGCCTGGACATATTCCTTGACGACGTAAAGCTGGCCGTCTATCTGCCCCATATCCAGCGTCCGGACGATAGCGGGATGCTGAAGCCGGCCCTGGACCTCCGCCTCGCGGCGGAAGCGCTCTTGGGCCCATGGATCCTGGCGCAAGTAATCCTCTAGGACGGTCAGGACGACGATTCGATCCCGATCGGCCTGATAGGCGCGGTAGACCATGGTCATGCTGCCCCGGCCAAGCTGCTCGAGAATTTGATATCGCCCCAGTGTGCGCCCCACAAGGTTCATAGCTTTTGTCGATGAGATAGTGGTCTGAGCCTGTCCGGCTGCCGTAAGTATACAGTTTCCCCGGTGGAGATTTCGGCCGCCAGGGTTAAGGCCTGGGGCCGGCCGTTAGCGCGCCGGCCGGCCCGCGCTTATAATCCAGCGCAGGTCGGCGGTGGGGGCCAGCACGTCCTCCCGTCCAGGTCTTCCCGGCCGGCCGTTGTCTCAACGGCCGGCTTTTAGTTTCCGCAAACATCATCCTATGCCGCGTGGAAAACGCTCCGCCACCCCCAAGACGAACGGCAGCGCCAACCTGGACTTCGAGGAGAAGCTCTGGCTGACCGCCGACAAGCTGCGCGGCCACATGGACGCGTCCGAGTACAAGCACGTCGTCCTGGGCCTGATTTTCCTCAAGTACATCTCCGACGCCTTCGAGGAGCGCCATACCTGGCTGCTCAAGGCCGCCGGCGACCCCAAGACCGAGTACTACGTCAAAGACGAGAAGGCCCGCTACCGCACGGCCGGGTAGCGCTGGTGCGGTTGACCATTGATGAGGCCGCGCGCGGTTTTACCAAGACCGGCCCAGACAGTTACTGGTTGACGTCCACCAGCGGTTACGCCGCCGGCTCGGTCTGGACTAAAAATGAAGGTTGTTCGGCCGCAAACAACGGATGAGGTGGTCAGAAGCCAGGCCGATGCGGCCGGGACGTGGCTGGAGCTGGGCTTGTATTACATCGTGGCCGGGCAAGCGGTGTCGGTGGAGCTATTGGACCAAACCGCTGAGCCAACCGGCTCGCGCGCCGTTGTCTTCGACGCGGTGCAATGGGTACCGGTCCCGCTGGACGAAGTGCCCAATCCGTACAACGCAGCCCAAGTTGGCGCGGCGTATGACATTGCGGTCGCCGGTGAAACTGCCGTGTTGACGTTCACGGTGCAGAACACAGGGCTGCTTCCGTGGCAGGACAGCGAATTTGTGCTGGCGGGCGATGCGGAAAACACCAAGCTGGCGCCGGCGGTGTTTTCGATCGCCGCGGTCATACCACCGGGGGGCGTGGTGACTTATACCGTCAGCCTACCGGTGACGGGCACCCTCGCCGTGTTAACCGTGGCGTATCAAATGCAGCGGGACGGCCAGGCCTTTGGAGCCAGGCTCAGCGGACAAGTCTTCGTCCTGCCGCCAGAACTGCGCCAGATCGAAGACGGTGTGCGGAAACAGATCGACGACTGGCAAAGCCAAGGCCAGCAAGCGGTGGAGGATCTTCTAAAGCAAATACAAGATGCGATCCAGAAAGAGATCGAAACCCAGGCGCGCAAGCAAGTTGACCAGTTCTGCGGCGGCGCGGCCTCGACACTTGGAGTGGCGGGTGTCATCTTGTGGCAGACCGGCCGGCGGCGGCGGCGTTAAACGCTGCTGGTGCGCTCGGGGCGGGCATACGACCGACGCCGAGCTAGCCTCGGCCTACAGCCTGATCGGGTGGAGTTCCCCTCTAACATAAAGGGCCGGCGCAATGCCGGCCCTTCTTCATATATAGAGCGTTGTCTTTATCCTTACAATGCGGCTGTTAGCAGCTGTCCGAGCGGTCCGCCGCCGTAGTGCAAGTAGAGCTCAGTCAGATCCTTATCCTCACCCCATTCCGGAGCCACGCAGTCGGGGAAGTGTTGGAGCCACCAAGCCGCGCCGGCCCGGCCGGCCTCATCCTGGTCATACAGGATGACCTTCCGCCGGCCGGCCAGCCGGGATACCCAGCGGCCGGCTAGGTGGTTGTTAGCCGAGCCATACGTGGCTACGCCCATATTCCGAACGGGCGTGACCCCTTCCTGAAGCAGCTGCCAGAGCAAGAGCGAATCGAACTCGCCTTCCACGAGCGCCACCGCCGGCGCCTCGCCGATGGTGTCGGCCATGTACAGGGCCGGCTTGCTGCCGCGCACCTGCGTGTACTTGGCCTCATCGGGGCGGGGCTGCAGCCGGCGTACCTTGAGATACCAGGTCTCAGCCTGCACGGCGCCGGGAATCAGGATGCCCGGCACGACATACACTGGCTGCTCTTCCTCCCGGCCCCACAGACGGGGGGCGTCGCGCAGCAAGCGCGGCACATAGCCGAGCCGCCAGTGGGCGATCGTGGCCTCAGACAGGCCCCGCCGCTTAAGCCAGTCACGAGCAGCGGCCCCGGTCTTGGACCAGAGAGTTTCCTGGGCGGCCCAGATGATCTGCCCGGCACGTTCCTGCCAGGCCAGGGCAGGGGGCAGGTCGAAATCGGCCGCCCATTCGTGCGCCCGGACCACCGGCTGCGTGCCTTCGGCCAGGGCCTGAACGGCCGCCTGGAAATTCACGCCCGTCACCCGCTGATAAAACCCAATAGCGTCTTCCCAGCGCGGGGTGCAATGCCGGCAAAACCAGCGGCCGCGCCCCGGCAGGACGTGGAAGCGCTTCTTGCCCCCGCACAAGGGACATGGGCCGCACAACTCCCCGCCATTCATGGTGGAGAGCCGCCGCAGTTGGGTGTGCGGCTGGACGAGCGCCAGCAGGTCCACGGACTTCGCTTTCAGGACCAGTTCAGCGGGCAACAGACCATGAGGGGACATGGAGACCTCCAAGAATTGGGTGCTGGATTGCGTCATCCGGCGCGCCCGCACCATGGGCGCCGCCGGGGAAGGTTGAATAACTACGGTTACTCATCTTGTTTCTCAACTGGGATGTTCCTGACCGAGGCGGGCCGGGCTCTGCCGGCCGCCTCACATTGGCGGGGATTGATCGAGTGGGTCTTGGCTGGCCCTTAGGAGCGACACAGCACGGCCGGCCAGAGCCTGGCGGTGAAAGCAGATGGCCCGCCAGGAGATACACCGGCGGGCGGACGAAGGGGTATCCGGAGATACCCGGCGCGGGCGCGCCCAATCAGGGACGCGTGACTCAACAGGTGCCAGGGCGGCCCAAGGAGTGCTTGAGCCGCACGAGCCGGCGGACAAACAGGGCTTGTTCGCTGGCCCGTCACGGGCCGGCAAGCGGGAGGGCCAGCCCGGCCCTCCCGCTGTCTGAGCCGGCCAGATGGCCGGTTGCTGTGCGTTGATCGATAGAGTGGATTGTCAGCGGCCGCATGTACACGCCGGCAGCGGCGCCAGGTGCAGGACTAGCCGAGGCCAGACACCCCGATCGAGTACTTCCCCTCCGCGTCCGGGAAATCCCGGCGCAGCGCGAGCCGCGCCTGGCGATAGGCCCCGTTGCGCAGCCCGCGCGGCAGGTCCACGGGG
>JAGOBN010000202.1 GCA_017999235.1 Anaerolineales bacterium
GCTTCCCGCTGGCCGGCGCCTGGGAAACCAACCTACTCGAGGAGAACCAGGCCGGCCTGGACTGGACCGAATGCTCGGTCACACTGTCTCTGCGGCCATTCCAGATTATGACCCTGCGCCTGCGGCCAGCGCGTTGACCATGGGCGCCAGGTTTGCGCGAACGACGCGGCGGCCGGTCATTCAGCCCGGTTAAGTAAGAAGACGTCTTCGCGCCGTCGATCACGCGGCTGGCACGCGACGTGGGGCTGTCCGGGCCAGTCTTACCCCATCTCCCTCGCTGGGCAACCTAAAAGGTTCGGAGTCGCTCGCCAAGTGAGGGTGAGGCAGGAATTGCTCATGGTCCGGCGCGGCTTGACTGCGCCGGCCGCGATCGTGCGGCCGATGTCTTTCGGGCTCACGCCGGCTGCCTGTAGCAACAAGTCCATCGACACCGACCGGGCGCCGCGTTCGGCATACGCCACCCGCGACTGGCTCGACCCGAGGCGCCGGGCGAGCTCGACCTGGGTCATGTGGCTGGCCTGGCGCCGGCGCTGCAGATCCTGGCTGAGGGCGGCCTTGATCTCCATCAGAGCGGCTTCTTCCGGGGTTAGTTCCAGGAACTCAACCGCTTCCTCGACCTTCCAGCCGGCCTGGCTCAGGCGTTGGCGTTTCTTCGTGTTCATATGGCGCTCCCAGTTTATCCAGACGGCCGACTGATCTCACCCTCACACCGGCCACCAGCCTAATGGATCTCTGGGTCAAGAGCATATTAGATTTGAAATAAAGCCTGCAGACCAGCCCACCAATTGGGGAGTAGAGCGCCACGGCCCCTTCACTCCAACGCCTCCGGCCGAGCTGTCTAGCGGCGGAATGGAAACGAAACTATTCGCGCGCCCAAGAGGTTTTGTTCTGTGGCCAACGACCTGGGCGGGCGGCACTTCAACGGCCGGCCCACTTATGCGAGGTGGTTCTATGACCTGACGAGGCGGTTGCGAAGCGATCACCGTGCCCGGCTATTCCCGGGCCACGGCTACAAACGAAAAGACCTGGGTTGAGCCAGGTCTTTCCCATAACCATTCCCTTGAGGCGACGGTGGGATTTGCCCGCCCTGGCTGGCTGGCGCCAGCCAGCGGGCCAGGGAACTCACGTCCCTTGCCCACGCTGTTAAACAGGCGGAACGCATTTTAGCCGGTTTGGGAGCCGAGTCAAACTCCGATCTGGTTCGTTTCCCCGAACGGTAAGCATCCAACCTGCGCCCAATAAATACATCTCCAGGTTACAGCGAAATCACTTGATCCGGCGGGTTGCCGGCCAGCGCGGCATACAAATCCGGGAAGCAGCCCACCTGCACGTTCGTCACGGTGTTGACCACGCGGCATTCGCCCGGCTCGGTCCGCCCCTGTCCGTTGGCGTCGCACCAACGCGGCTCGCCCTCCGCCAGGTTGCGCTCCAGTGCGCACATATCGCACATCATCACCAGCGTGCCGGTCTTCTGCGCCACCTTGGCCAGACGTTCGCCGATCGGGTCGCCCTGGCGCAGCGCAAACACATTGTCATCGAAGAAGAAGATCCCAACGACCTCGACGCCGTGCGTGCCGGCCTCCATCTGCGGCAGGATCATCTGAGCCAGTTTGTAGCTGGCGGCGCGCGGGCTGATCAAGACGTAAGCGACTTTCATGAGGCGGCTCCTGTAGAAAATAGGGGTTGCCCGGGATTTTCACACACAACCGCCCGCATTGCACCTGGCTGTATCAGGTTGGCGCGGTCCCCTCTCGCCGTCGCCTTAGAGCGCATTCGTTTTGGGCTTCATCCCCGGGATAATCCCGGCCGGCGGCGCCTTGGTGAAGCCGGGCACGCCCAGACGTCCAAGCCAGTAGTACACGGCACAGCCGACGCAAAAGCCGCCAAAGGCGTTCAGCGCGGCGAGGGCCACCACCAGCCAGACCAGGCCCCAGCCCAGCCCGCTGATCCCGGCGAACAGTGCCAGGCTGCCGCCGGCCAAGAAGACAAACCCCAGGAACTGGGCAAAGCGATGCGGCTCGGGGTTGTCCTCCAGGACATCCGGCTTGAGCCAGCCCAATGGCTTGTACACCGAGCGATACAGCGGCAAGAAACCGGGCACCTTTAGCAGCGACCCTAAGCCCATCACCACGGCGACGAACGCCGCCAGGATCAGCAGGTTGGCCACGAAGGCCACGATACTCAGCCCGATGATGGTCAATTGATTTGCCTTAAGGGCGGCATGATCAACTTTTTGCAGAACCTCGGCGGTCATATCGGTATCTCCAGTAAATACTTAAATTGGAACGAAAGGTTTTCAATCCGCCAGCTGGGCAAAGAGCGGCGTGCTCAGATAGCGCTCGCCGAAGGACGGGATGATGACCACGATCAGCTTGCCGGCGTTTTCAGGCCGGCGCGCCACCTGAGTCGCTGCCCACAGCGCGGCCCCGGACGAGATCCCCACTAGGAGGCCTTCTTCCTTCGCCGCGCGGCGGGCGAAGTCGAAGGCATCGTCGTTCTTGACCCGGATGATTTCGTCGTAGATCTGGGTGTTCAAGATGTCCGGCACGAAGCCGGCCCCAATGCCCTGAATGGGATGCGGGCCGCGTGCGCCGCCCGAGAGCACCGGCGAGGCGTCCGGCTCCACGGCGATGGCCTGGAAGGACGGCTTGCGGGCCTTGAGCACTTCGCCCACGCCCGTGATCGTTCCGCCGGTGCCGATGCCCGAGACCAGAAAATCGACTTTGCCGTCCGTATCGCGCCAAATCTCCTCGGCCGTGGTGCGACGGTGGATCTCGGGGTTAGCCGGATTCTTGAACTGCTGCGGGATCAGGTAGCGCGGGTCCTCGGCCGCCAGGGCTTCGGCCCGCCGGATGGCGCCCGGCATGCCTTCCGAGCCCGGGGTCAAGATCAACTCGGCGCCATAAGCCCGCAGCAGCATGCGCCGCTCCTTGCTCATGGTCTCGGGCATGACCAGCGCACATTTGTAGCCGCGCGCCGCGCAGACGAAGGCCAGGGCGATGCCCGTGTTACCGCTGGTCGGCTCCAGGATGATGGTGTCCGGCTTGATCCGGCCGGCCTGCTCGGCGGCGTCGATCATGGCCACACCGATGCGGTCTTTGACGCTGTGGGCGGGGTTGTAGAACTCCAGCTTCGCCACCACGTCGGCGCCGGCGCCGGTCGTCAGGCGGCGCACGCGCACCAAGGGGGTGTTGCCGATCAATTGGGTAACATCATTCGCGATCGTCATGAGCGTGTCTCCTCGTTACGGAAGGCTCAGCGGGGCTGAGCGTGTGATAGCGGTCCTCAGATCGATCCGGACGGAAACTGGTGGAAGCAAATTCCGTGCGGGTGCTGGCGCGCCGTCATAGGCGCGCGGGTTGATGGGTTTCAGATAAGTGCTCCTATAACAAGTGATCACACCGCCACCCGCTCGGCGGCGCGGCGCAGCGCTTGCAGATTGGCGGCCGGCGTCTTCGGGTGGAGCGCACAGCCCGGCGCCAGCAGCAGGCGGCCGCCGGCGGCCGCTTGGGCGGCGTGCGCCTCCTGCCCCACGCGCTCCGGCGAGCCGGTGTGTAAGGTATCCAATTCGTCCACACCGCCCGCGAGGACTTTGTTCGTGCGCAGCCGCGCCTCGGCCAGAGTCGGATTGCCCTGGCCCAGGCTGGCCCAATGCAAGGCGTGCACGGGGTAGTTGGCCACCGCCTCCCAATACACCCGCGGGCCGCAGACGTGCAGCAGGTTGAAGGTGGCCCCTTGCACCGCCGCCAGCACCTGCAAGTCATACGGCCGACTGAACTCCGCGTATTCGGTTTCCGACAAGACGCCCTGCCGCGCCAACTGAGTGATGGCGAAGAACACGCCGCTCGCTCCGGCGTCCACGGCCGCGGCCGCATACTGCGCCAGCGTCGCGGCGATACTGCCCAGCGCGAAGTGCGCGCCCAGCGGATTCTCGCGCAGATAGCGCAGGATACCGGATTGCTGGGCTTCGGCCACCGCATCGGCGTGATGGCGCTCCGGCCGGCCGACCAGCGTCGCCAGCACCGCCAGCGGCGAGAACACGGTCTGCAAACAGTGGGCGTCACCCAGGCCGGCCTTGATCAGGCGCACCAAGGTCAGCTGCTCGCCCAGCGGGCCGGCCGTGGCATGCACACAGCGCAGCCGATCGAGGTCCGCCGGCCGGGTGAGCGGCCCGCCGATCTGCTTCGGCCACGGGCCGGCGTAGTGGTCATAGTCGTAGCGGTTACCCCAGGCCTCGGCGTAGTACGTGGCCCGCGGGTTGATCTTGAGCCAGTCCCAGTCGTAGACCTGAAAGTGTTTCAGGCTGGCGGCCGCCAGCGCTTCCGGCTCCCGTTCTTCCCGGATAAATTGCCGCCAGGCGGACACCGGCGTCCGGTCAGGCAGCGCACCGCGCAAAACGGCATCGACTCGCTCGCGTTTGGAAAGTGACGACATGGTGTGGTGACCTTGTCTTTCGTCCAGCAGCCGCGGCTCCCGGCCGGCCGCCCCCTGCCGGCCAGCCGCCCTGCCCCACACGGATCAGGCCACGGCCTGTGCGGCCGGCGCCACCACCTTGCCCGAGGCGATGGCCAGCGCCTGATCCAGATCCCACAAGATGTCGTCGGTCTCCTCCAGGCCGATCGACAGCCGGATGTAGTCCTCGGTCACCCCGGTGGAGAGCTGTTCCTCGGCGCTCAACTGCTGGTGCGTGGTCGACGCCGGATGGATGGCCAGCGAGCGCGCATCGCCCACATTCGCCAGGTGCGAGAACAGTTTGAGGTTGTCGATGAACTTCCGGCCGGCGGCCTTGCCGCCCTGGATGCCAAAGCCCAGCACCGCGCCGGGGCCTTTGGGCAGATACTTCTGCGCCCGCGCGTAGCTCGGGTGATCCGGCAGGCCCGGATAATTGACCCAGGCCACGGCCGGGTGCGCCTTCAGGAACTGCGCCACGGCCAGCGTGTTCTCCACATGGCGCTGCAGGCGCAAGGGCAGCGTCTCCAGGCCGATGACATTCAGGAACGAGTTGAACGGCGCCTGCGGCCCGCCCAGGTCGCGCAGCCCGACGACGCGCGCCCGGATGATGAAGGCCAGCGGCCCCACCAGGTCCGCGATGACGGCACCGTGGTAGGCCGGCTCCGGCTGCACCAGGCCGGCGTGCCGGCCGCTCTTCTTCCAGTCGAACTTGCCGCTGTCCACCAGCGCGCCGCCGATGCTCAGGCCGTGCCCGCCGATCCACTTGGTGGTCGAGTACACGTTGATGTCCACGCCGTGGTCAAAGGCCCGGAACAGATACGGCGTCCCAAAGGTGTTGTCCACCACCAGCGGCAGGCCGTGGGCGTGCGCCAGCGCGCTGATCCCCTCAAAGTCCGGGATCTCCAGCTTCGGGTTGCCGATGGTCTCCAGGTAGATCAGCTTGGTCTTGGCGTTGATATACGACTCGAAGTCTTTGGCGTCCGTGCCTTGCACGAAGTGCACCTTGATCCCCAGCCGGCGGAAGCTCTGCGAGAACTGGGTGTAGGTGCCGCCGTACAGCGCGGCCGAGGCGATGATCTCGTCGCCGGAGTCGGCCAGCGTGGTCACGGCCAGGAGCTGCGCGAACTGGCCGGAGGCCGTGGCCAGCGCGCCCACGCCGCCGTCCAGCGCGGCCAGCCGCTGCTCAAACACGTCCGTGGTCGGGTTCATGATGCGGGTGTAGATGTTGCCGGGCTCGGCCAGCGAAAACAGCGCGGCGGCGTGGTCGGTATCCCGGAACTGATACGACGTGGTCTGGTAGATGGGCACCGCGCGTGACCCAGTGGTCGGGTCGGGCTGGTAGCCGGCGTGCAGGGCCTGGGTGCGGAAACCGAACTGGCGGGCGTGACCGTTGGAAGAACTCATAGGAATTTCCTTTCTGAACGCGTTGGTAAACAAAAAAGCCGGCCCACGAGGGGCCGGCTTGACTCTGTGAAACGGATGGGCAGCGAGGCGCTACCCGGCGGCAATCAGCGTCAATCCTCCCAGGCGTGGGGGCATCATTGTCATCGTCTGACAACACATGCAAGCCAACACTTGGGGGCGGACCAACGCAGTTACCATAGCTCAGGCAGTATAAGCAAGAATCTCAGCCGGCCAATTAGGAATATGTGACACGCTCACCGTCAAATTATTGTGCAGATCAACCAATCCGTGGGCGTCGTTACTTCTGGATCTCGGTGATCGCGGTCGTGAAAATGCCGGCATCGCCGAAGAACTTCGGCGTAGCCGCCGCCCAGCCCTGGAATTGGCCGGCGATGGTGAAGAGGTCCGCCACCGGCGGGAAGCGGCTGGCGGTGGCGGCCGCCACCTGGGGATCCACCGATCGCAGACCATAGTCCGCGAAGACTTGCTGCGCCTCCGCGGTGAAGAGGAAATTTACAAACGCTTCCGCCGCGGCGCGGGCGCCGTGCTTATCGACGTACGTATCGACAACCGCTACTGGGTTCTCGATCAGGATCGTCGCGGTTGGTTTCACCAGTTCATAATCCTGGCCGCCCTGCTGCCCTACCAGCACTTCGTTCTCGTAGGTGATGGCCACATCGCCCACGCCGTTTTCGAAGTTGGTGATGCTCTCGCGCGCGCCCTTGTCCATGACCGTCACGTTCTTGAAGACGGCTTTCAAGAAATCGGTGGCGGCCGCCTCATCGCCGGCCGCCACGCCCGCCACCTTCCCGCGCAGCGCCGCCCCGTAGAGCGCGAGAATATTCCACATCGCCCCGCCGCTCGTCTTCGGGTTGGGGGTCAAGATCTGGAGGCCCGGCTGCGCTAGGTCAGCCCAATCGTGAATACCCTTGGGGTTGCCCGGGCGAACCGCGAAGACGACGATGGAGTTGCTCACCATGCCCTTGTAGGGGCCGGCTTGCCAGTCATGCGTGATCAGGCCGGCCTGCACAATTCGCGTAATATCGGCTTCCAGGGAAAGCGCCGTCACATCGGCCTCAAACCCTTCAACGATGGCGCGCGATTGAGCCCCCGAGCCAAGGTACGACTCCTCAAACGTCACGTCTTGCCCGGTCTTCGCCTTCCACTGAGCGGCGAATATAGGAATCAGCTTGCCATAGGCCTCGCGGGGCGTGGTATAGGCGCCGAGGACCAGCTTGACCGGGCCTTGGCCGTCCGGCACAGCCGTGGCGGCCGGCGCCGCCGCGTCGCCACAGGCGGTCAGCAGCCCACCCAGAACGCCCACGAGGACGAGAAACCGCACTAG
>JAGOBN010000203.1 GCA_017999235.1 Anaerolineales bacterium
GTCACCGTCCGGTCAAGCTGACGATGAGCCGCCGGGAGGTGCTCGCCGCCACCGGCCCCACCTCGGGCTCCTACATCAAGGTCAAACTGGGCGCGGACGCGGCCGGCCGGCTCACAGCCGCCCAGGCCACGCTGATCTATGAGGCCGGCGCGTATCCGGGCTCGCCGGTTGGCGCGGCCATGGGCGTCATCTTTGGCCCGTACCGGATCCCGAACGTGCGGATCGACGGCTACGACGTGGTGGTCAATAAGCCGCGCACGGCCGCCTACCGGGCGCCGGGCGGCACCAACGCCGCCTTCGCCAGCGAGACGGTGCTGGATGAATTAGCGGAGAAACTGGGACTGGACCCGCTGGCCTTCCGGCTCCAGAACGGCGTGCAGGAGGGCGACCGGCGCGTGGACGGCGTCGTCTTCAAGCGCATTGGCCTGCTGGAAACCCTGCGGGCCGCCCAGGCCTCCCCGCACTACCAGGCTCCGCTGCCCGGCCCGCACCGCGGACGCGGCGTGGCGGCCGGCTTCTGGTTCAACTACGGCGGCAAATCCAGCGCTTCCGCCAGCGTCAACCCGGACGGCACCGTCAGCCTGCAGGAAGGCTCGGTCGATATCGGCGGTTCGCGCACGGCCCTGGCCATGCAGCTGGCGGAGACACTGGGGCTGGCGGCCGAGGCGGTCCACGCCACCGTGGCCGACACCGACGCCGTGGGCGAGACCGAGGGCACCTACGGCAGCCGCACCACTTTCGCCACCGGCTGGGCCGTATACGAGGTCGGCCGCCTGCTTTTGACTAAGCTCAGCGAGCGCGCCGCGCTGGTGTGGGAAACCACGGCGGATCAAGTGCAGTATGCGGCCGGGGTCTTCACCTGCGGCGAGCAGCGCCTGTCCTTCGCCGAGCTCGCCGCGCGCCTGGACGAGACGGGCGGCCCGGTGGTGGCCAGCGCCGCCGTCAACCCCAAGACCTATGGGCCGGGGTTCGCCGTGCATATTGTGGATGTGGAGGTGGATCCGGAGACCGGCAAGGTGCAGATCCTGCGCTACACGGCCGCGCAGGACGCGGGCCGGGCCATCTACCCCAACTATGTCGCCGGCCAGATGCAGGGCGGCGCCGCGCAGGGCGTGGGCTGGGCGCTCAACGAGGAATACGTCTACGATGCCCAGGGCCGGCTGCTCAACGCCAACTGGCTCGATTACCGCATGCCCGTGACCCTCGATCTGCCGATGATTGACACCCTGATCGTCGAGGTGCCGAATCCCGGACACCCGTACGGCGTGCGCGGCGTGGGCGAGGTGCCGATTGTGCCGCCGGCCGCCGCCGTGGCCAACGCCATCTATCAGGCGGCGGGGGTGCGGATGACGGAACTGCCGATGGCGCCCGGCCGCATCGTGGCCGCGCTGCGGGCTCAGAAAGGCTAAGCGCTTGCCCGTGGTCTGGATCCCGGCCCTCCTGCGCGGCCTGACGGGCGGCCGCGCCGTCCTGCCGGCGGCCGGCGCCACCGTACAGGCCGTCATCGATCACCTGGAGGTTCAGTATCCGGGCTTGCGCGCGCGGCTCATGGTGGACGGCCGGCTCCGGCCGGAATTGGCGGTGGTGGTGGACGGCCAGGCCAGCGTTCTAAAACTCCGCCAACCGCTGACCGAGGCCAGCGAAGTGCACTTTGTCATGACCATCAGCGGCGGCTGACCCGACAAACCCGCCACATGGCGCGGCGGGTTTGTTCGATTCAAAGCGATCCAGGTGAGGCGCGGCCGCCCAAGCGGCTCAGCCCGCTGGACCGAGTTCCACCTGATCCCCTAGATGACGGACAGCCGCCACATCCCGAACGCCGGCCCAGCGGCAGGCAGGGTGAGCATATTATCGGCCTCCGCCCGCAGGTCGGCTGTCCCGGCGAGCCCGGTGAGTTCCCGGCCCACCAGCGCCGCCGGGAGCCGGATGGGCGTGTGTGCCGCGCGCGCGGCGTGGACCAGCACGGTCTCTTCCGGTGATTCGCGGAGGAAAACCAGCGCGTCATCGTCCACGCACAGCCAGCGCAGGCCGCCGCGCCGAAGGGCGGTGCTGGCGGCCCGCGTCCCGAAGAGGGCGCGCGTGTGCGCCAGCCGCCGGTGATCCCACCGCTCGGGGTGCGCCCAGGGCATGGGGATCCGGGCGTATTCCGGCCCCATGGTCGCCAGTCCAATCTCATCGCCGTAGTAGATCATCGGCACACCCGGATAAGCGGCCAGCATCCCAAACGCCACGTCAACCAGCCGTGGGTCGCCCAGCAGGGAGATCACCCGGTGGGTGTCATGCGAGCCGATGAGGTTCATGGCGTGCAGCGTGCCCTGCCAGGGAGTGACCCCGGACAGCGCGCGCATCGCGCCGACCACCATCGGACCCGGAAGGTTGGGCAGCAAAGGGTATTTGCCGTGTGCATACGGCCGCGGCTGGGGCGGCAGCAGCCATTGCCACAGCGGCCGGGTGAAGGCGGCGTAATTCATGGTGCCATGGTAACCATCGCCGTATAAGTCCCGGCTGGCGTCATGATTGGATTCGGCCTGCAAAAACGACTCGGCCGTCACCTGGGCCATTGTGCGGCGGATGGTGGTGGCCACTGCCTGGCTGAGGTTGATAGCGCCGTGAATGCCGGTCATGTTGGCGACGTCGATGCGCCAGGCGTCCAGCGCATGCGGGCCAAGCCAGCGCGCGACCACCGAATCCGGACCGTCGTAAAACCGCCGGCGCAATTCCGGGCTGCGGTGATCAATGATCGGCATCTCCTTGAGGCCCCACCACGCATCATAATGGTGCGGGTGCTCGGTGAAGAAGAAGAACTGGGCCTCCGGGGAAGCGGGGTCGGCCAGCGCCGCCTGAAACCACTCGTGCGTATGGCCGATGTGGTTGGTGGTGAGGTCGCCCATCAGGCGGAGGCCCCGGGCGTGCGCGGCGGCGGCCAGGCGCGCCATGGCCTCATCGCCGCCCAGCCAAGGATCGATCCGGTCAAAGGTCGAGGCGTTATAGCGATGGTTTGATTCGGCCGGAAAAAACGGCGTCAGGTAGATCGTCCCCACCCCGAGCGAGGCGATGTGGTCCAGATGCGCGGTGATGCCATCGAGATCTCCGCCGTAAAACTGGCGCGGCGTGTCAGGCCCCTCGCCGATCACCGGATCGTCCCAGGCGGCCGGCCGGGCCCAGGCCGGCGCCGGCCGGTCAATGGATTTGGCAAAACGGTCCGGAAAGATCTGGTACATCGTGCCGGTGGCCCACAGCGGCGGCGGGTCGTCGGTGTTCAGCCGGAAGTCGGCGGCATCGGCCACGTCGTGGCTGTGCCGCCCGGCGCCGTTCAGCCATTGGTAACCGTACGGGCCGCCGTCGAGCAGCCAACGGTAGCTGACTACCGGATTAATGACGGGCAGTTCGGCGCGCAGCCAGGTGTCGCGCTGGTCCTGTCGGTCAACCGTCGCCGCTACCAGTTCCGGCTCGCCGTCGGCGAGAACGCGCACCCAGGCGCGCGTGACATCGCTCGCGCGCGGCACCCGCAGGAAGACGGTCGTCTTGCCGCCAAGTATGGGGTTCGGTTCGGGAACATACAGCGCTGAGCCGTCGTGATGGGGTTGAGACCAAAGGGCATCAGTCATGGCGTCTCCATGCTCCTGGGATGGGCGGCTGGGCGCCGGCCGGCCAGCTGACCGGCGGCCACGGCCGCCATTTTACCAGCCGGAGGGAAGACCGGCCGGCGCGAAATCGGTCATCACCGCCTTCGGTGAACAAGTTCGGATTGGATAGAATAGGGCTTCAGAGCCAGTCTCGGAAGGTGTCTCCTTTGACAGTCAATCACCCCGTCACCGCCCAAATGCAAAGCCTGGTGGAACGCTGGGAAGCCGCCCACGACGATCGCGCGCTGTTTCTCCGCTGCTATGCGCTGATGACCCAGAATACGCTGGCGGCCATCCAACGGGATGAGTTCAACGATCCGGAGTGGGTCGGCCGGCTGCTGCACCGCTTCGCCGATTACTATTTTGCCGCCGAACGCGCTTATGCCCACGACCCCGCTTCCGCGCCGCGCGTCTGGCAGTTGGCGCACGCGGCGGCGGCCGACCCGGAACTAGCCGCCCTCCGTAAACTGCTCTTGGGCGTGAGCGCGCACATCAACTATGATCTTGTGTTGACCCTGGTGGATGTGCTCCAGCCCGAATGGGCCGGCCTGGCGGAGGCGCAACGGGCCGGCCGCTACGCCGATCACCGCCGGATCAACGCCATTATCGGGCGCACGATTGATGCTGTGCAGGATCAAGTGCTGGAGCCGGCCGCGCCGGCGCTGGAAATCATCGACGCCCTGCTCGGCCCGGTGGATGAATTGCTGATCTCGCAGCTGCTGGCGCGCTGGCGCGAAACCGTGTGGCACAACGCCGCCCGTCTGCTGGCGCTGGAGGAGGCCGCGGCCCGGATTGCGCTCATCGCCGCGATAGAGCAAAACGCGCTCGACCTCGGCGCCGTGATCCACGGCGGAGCCCGCCCACGCCGGCCGTAAAGCCGGCCGGCGGTGTCAGGCGGGGCGGCGAAACGGGGGCAGCCCCTGGCCGGCCAGGGACTGGATCTCAACCACGGCGGCGCGGGCGGCGGCCGCCTCGGGCGCCGGCAACGCCAGCGCCGCGAATTCGTCCTCATCCAAGACCAGCGTGGTGCCGTCCGGGTTGACCCAGACATCCAGGGCCAAATCCACCTGCGCGATCTCGGCCGCCGTGATCTGGGCCGGCCGGGCGATGTTGCAGTACCAGCCGCGCAGGGCGTCCGTCCCCACGGCGTGGATCTCGAAGACGTTGTACCAGCGGTCGGTGTAGAAGTGCTCCACGAACCGGTCGCCGCGCTCGAAGACCGTGTAGCCCAGCTCCAAACGCTCAACGCGGGTGAAGTAGGCTTCGACCGTCAGGCCGACGGCCGTCCGGTTCAGAATCCGGCTGGCCGGATACCGAAAGACCTCGCCGCCGGTCACATCCAGCTTGCGGATGAGCAGTTCGGCCATGCGCGCCGGCCTACGTGTAGCGCTTCCGGATCTCGGCGCTGATAAAATCCATGGCCCACACCACAATCACAATGGCCCAGATGGCGGTGCCGGCCTTGTTGTTCTGCGAGGTGTTGATCATCTGCGCCAGGTAATACCCAATGCCGCCCCCGCCCACATAGCCGATGATGGTAGAGATGCGGATATTGATATCCCAGTGGTAGATCGTGAACGAGAGGAAATTCGGCACGATCTGCGGCACCACCGCATACCAGATGACCTGCAGGCGGTTGGCGCCGGTGGCCGTGAGCGCCTCCACCGGGCCGGGGTCGATCCCTTCCACCGCCTCCGAGTACAGCTTGCCGAGGGACGCGACGGTGATGATGCTCAGCGCAATCACGCCCGCAAACGCCCCAAAACCCACCCAGAAGGCGAACAACAGCCCGAGCACAATCGGCTCATAGGACCGGAACACGCTGAAGAACGTGCGGGTGGCATAGTAAACGGCCGTGCCGGCCGGCCCATGTTTGGTGATGTTCTGCGCGGCTAAAAAGCTGAGCGGCGCGGCCACCAGCACCCCGAACGTCGTCGCCATGAGCGCCATAAAGATCGTGACGACGATCGAATCGAGCACCTCCAACACCGCCGCGCTGGGCTTCCAATCCCCCACCGGCACCAGCAGTTCCACCTCGATCTTGCTCGGCACCCCGTCCTTGGTCGCCACAATCGGCCGGGCCTCGAATTCGGCGGTGAAGTAGCCGGCCGCGTCGGTGGAGATAAACGGGCCGGGGAAATATTGCCCGCTGGGCAGCCGCCAGCGCAGCTGCAGTTCAGTGTCCGGCGCCAGGTCAAAGCCTTCCACCGTGAATTTATCCCGCAGCGCCGCGCACGGGACACTCGGCTGAAGCCGCGGGCCGCTGCTCGGCACCGCCTCTTCCGGCGCGGACCCGCACGGCACCGGCACCGCCAGCTGCAGAGTCACGGGCGCGATGTCGCGCGCCAGCACATCCGGCGTCAGGAAGTCGCCCAGCAGCGTCCGCCCCTTCTCATTCGCCGCCAGCGCCCCGAACAGCCGCGGCAAGTCAATCTCCGACCCGCGCCAGGCCACGATATACGCGGCCACCACGCCGAGCGTCAACAGCGTCGTTCTCAGCACGCCCCGGGTGTTCAATTCAGCTTCTCCCGGATGCGGGCGCTAAAGAAATCCATCAGCATCACCACCACCAAGATGGCGATAAACGACGCGCTGACGGCCCGAAAATCGCTCAGGTTGATCCACTGCACCAGGAAGAAGCCAATGCCGCCGCCGCCCACCAGGCCGACGATGGTGGACGAGCGCACGTTGATGTCCCAGCGGTAGATGGTAAAGGCCGTGAACGGCGGCACAATCTGCGGCACCACCGCGTAACGCGCCACTTGCAGCCAATTAGCGCCCGTGGCGCGGATAGCCTCAATCGGCCCCGGATCGATGCCCTCGATCACTTCCGAGTACAGTTTGGCCAGCGCGGCGATGGTGTGGACCATCAGCGCCAACATGCCGGCAAACGGCCCCAGCCCGACAAAGACGACAAAGACCACGGCGATGATCAACGACTCAATCGACCGGACAATGTTCAAGAGCGTCCGGACAATGACATACAGGCCCAGCGTCAGCGGGTTGGCGCTCATCAGATTGCGGGCGGCCAGAAAGCTCAGCGGTATGGCGAAGACCGCGCCAAACGTGGTGGCCATCAGGGCCAGCGCCACGGTCTCGTAAATGCCCTGCACCACAAAACCGCCGTTGGTGGAAAGTTCATAGCCCCCCAGCGGCCGCGACTGCCGGACATACAAGCGCTGTTCCTGGGCTAAGGTGGGGTCGATGCCGGGCGGGATGGCGTTGGGGACGACAAAGCTGGCCGTGAAGTTGCCTTGCGCGTCGGGGGCCACCTGATAGAAAGTCTGGGTCTCCGGCACCCGCAGCGGAAAGAAATCACCGATGGGGCTTTGCCAGACCAGTTCAATCGGGGTGTCGGTCCACAGGCCGGCGCCGGCGGCGGTCAGGGTCTCGCCCACCTGGGCGCAGCCGGCCGACAGCGTCAGGGTCACGGTCGCCACCGTGTGGCTGGCGGCGGCCGGCGCCTCCCCCTCCGCCGGACACGGCACGATCAACTGCGCCCAGCCCTCCCGCCGTTCGGCCCGGGGCTGGATAAAATCCGGCTGGGACATGGGCCGCAGCACTTGCATAGCC
>JAGOBN010000204.1 GCA_017999235.1 Anaerolineales bacterium
ATCCCGCCCAACTCCATCATCGCCAATCTGCCGTTTCATCCCCACGCCGCCATGTGGTTCGACCACCACATTTCCGAAGAGGCCCGCGGCGCCCACATGAACGCCCCGTTCAAGGGCCGCTTCGCGGCCGCGCCCAGCGCCGCCCGCCTGATCTACGAGTATTACCACGCCGACCGCCGCCTCCACCCGTTTGCGGACTTGGTGGCCGCCACCGACCGCGTGGACAGCGCCCAGCTCACCCTGGAAGACGTCGTCAACCCAGCTGGCTACGTCCTGCTGGCCTACACCCTCGACCCGCGCGCCGGCCTGGAAGACTTGGACCGCGAGGCGTATTTTTTGCTGCTGTTGGACTGGCTCAAGCATGAGCCGCTGGCCGAAATTTTGAAACGGCCGGAGGTGAAGCGGCTCACCGACCGGCTGCAGGCGGAAGATCAGGCCTGCCGCCAGGTGCTGCGCGACCACTCGCGCCGGGATGGCAATGTGATCGTCACCGATCTGCGCGGCGTGGAGACGCCGGCCGGCAACCGCTTCCTGATCTACACCCTCTTCCCCGAGGCCAACGTTTCGGTGCGCTGCGCGCTGGACGCCGGCGGCGAGGTGGCCACGGTCTCCGTGGGCTACAGCCTGTTCAACCGCACCTGCAAGACCAACATCGGCAACTTGTTGGGCGAATATGGCGGCGGCGGCCTGGTGAGCGTGGGCGCCGCCCGCTTCCCGGCCGGCGAAGCCGAGGCCAAGTTCCAGGCGATCGTGCGCCGGCTGAAGGATGCTGGTTAGCGTGTCCACCCCGCCGCCCCCAGCGTTTCAAGATTACTACCCCGACCATCTCAGCTGGTGTTACGGCTGCGGCCGGCTCAACGAACACGGCCTGCGGATCAAGAGCTACTGGGCCGACGCCGGCGGCGACGACGCGGTCTGCACCTTTACGCCGCTCCCCCAGCACACGGCCGTCCCGGGCTATGTCTACGGCGGTTTGATCGCATCACTGATTGACTGCCACTGCACGGGCACGGCGGCAGCGGCCATGTACCGGGCCGCCGGGCGCCCGATGGACTCCCAGCCGCCGTTCCGATTTGTCACCGCCTCCTTGCAGGTGGACTATCTGCGCCCCACGCCGCTGGCCGGCCCGCTCACCATCCGCGCCCGCGTCCTGACGATAGCCGGCCGCAAAGTGACGCTGGCGGCCGAGCTCAGCGCGGCCGGCCAGGTATGCGCGCGCGGCACGGTGGTGGCCGCGCAGATGCCCGAGCGCTTCCTGACCCCGCCGGCCTGACCTCAGCCGGCGCGGTCTAAAACCCCCACGATCTGAAACCAGACCGGCTCCGGGCGCGGGTTGCGCTCCAGGCGCATCCCCAGCCGCCGCATCACGGCCTGCGAACGGACGTTGTCGTAGTCCGTGGTGGCCACAATCCGGCGCAGGCGCAGTTCCCCAAAGGCGTAGGCGATCAGGGCGCGGGCGGCCTCGGTGGCGTAACCCTGGTTCTGGTGCGCGGTGCGCGTGGCCCAGAACAGCCCGAATTCCGGCTGGCAGTCTTCGGCTTCGGCCTGGCCGCCGTAGCTGGGCAGGCGCGCCAGCGGGCCGATGATGGGCACCAGCCCCACCGCGCCCACGATCTCGCCCGTGGTTCGCAAAACTACGGCCCGGTCGCCGTACGGCGGCTGGGCCAGAACAGCCAGCGCCCGGTAGTTGAGCACGCTCCATTCCAGCCAGCGGCGCCGGCCGTCCCGGCTTTCGCCGGTCTGCCACGCTTCGTGATCCAACAACTGATGGCAAACGTCCAGGTCGTCCAGCTCAAAGCCCCGCACCCGCAGGCGCTCCGTTTCCAGCACCGGCATGGCTAAATTCATGGCGCTGGCTCCGGGCGCCGGCCGATGACCGTAAAGAGGCCATCTGTCGGCTGGAGCGGCGCGAATGTGAAGCCGCTGTAGACCTGCACCTCCGCCAGGCCGGCCCGCTCGAAGAGCGCGCGCCCCTGGGCCGGCGTGTAAGACCGGGTGGCCGGCGCCCGGCGGTGGGTTTCTTCCCTGACCACTTGGCCGGCCGCCACGATCTGATAGAGGTCCTCCGTGTCTTCGCACTCGGCGGCTGGATCGTAGCGCGCACGGGACACCCGCCGCACGGTCGCGCCATCCTCCGGCCGGACCACCGCCTTCTCCCACTCGGACTCCAGCGGATCGCCCGGTTTCCACAGCGTCATGAGCGGCGCCGCCAGGACGCCGCCCGGCTCCAGGTGCGCGGCCAGGCGCTGCACAGCCAGGAGCGCTTGCGCGGGGTCAATCACCAGTTGCAGGGAGCTGGACGGGATCAGGATGGTTCGATACCGGCGCGGCAGATCCAAACTCTCCATCGCCTGCTCAGACAGCCGGGGCTGGAGGCCCTGCGCCGCCGCTTTGGCCCGGCAGAGGGCCAGCATCTCCGGCGAGTTATCCACGCCGTCGATGTCGATCCCCTGCGCCAGATAATCCAGCAGCAGCCGGCCGGTGCCGCAGCCCACATCCAGCACGGGCTGACCAAAGCGCTGGATCACGTCCAGGTAGAAAGAGCGGTCCTCCCAGCGGGAGGTGTCGCCGCGCAGCACATCCCACGCTTGGGCCATCAATCCTTTGTATTCATAGTCGAAGAGCGTCATCGGGTTGCCTCCAGCAGATAAAAGCCGCGCTCGGGGTTCAGGGGCCGCCGCCGCATCGGTCAGGCCCCTACATGCTGGCGCCACAGGTCGCGCGCCACCCGCCGGGCGTCGGCGCGCACCCCGTAGCGGGTGAAGTACCCGCACACGCGGGCCACATCCCGCTCAAACAGGGCGCGGGCATCTGGATTGGTGCGGGCGTCGATCACCTGCGGGAAGTCGATCAGCGTCAGCGCCTCGTCCCAGTACAGGACGTTGTAGGCGGAGAGGTCGCCGTGGACCCAGCCGGTCTGCAGGAGCAGACCAACATTGTGCAGCAGGCGCTCGAACAGGCGCGGCGCTTCGGCCGGCGTCAGGGTCACATCGATCAGCGCCGGGGCCGGCATCGCCTCATCGCCGATATACTCCATCAACAGGGTGTGGCCGCCGTGGCGCACCGGCCGCGGGACGTCGGCGCCGGCCGCGTGCAGCTGCGCCAGCATCTGATATTCGTACTCCAGCCACGAGGTCTGCTGGGCCTGCAGGCCTTTGCGGCTTTTGCCGGCGATGGCCTTCATCAGCCGCCAGTCCTTGGGGTTGACGGCGTTGCCGGCCGCGTCCAGCACTGCCCGGCCCTGGCGATACTGCGCGTCGTTCTTCAGGCTGCGGAATTGGCGCGGCCGGTAGAGCTTGGCGGCCACCAGGTCCAGGCCGGTGGCCGGGTGGGCGCGGCAGCAGTAGACATTGGCCTCCTTGCCGCCCTTGACGCGCCGGGTCACATCCATGATCACCTTGGCGTCAAAGAACGGCCGCAGGTTGTCCTCGATGTAGGCGCGTTCTTCGCTGGTGGCGTTCAGGCTGGGGCGGAAGACCACGGCCGAGCCGGGCGCGGCGCCATCATGCAGTTCCACGATCTCGGCCAGGCGGTCCACCCGTCCAGCCTTGGGGTTGAGCCGCGCGCGCGGCCGGGCCGCGCGGGCCGGCCGGCCCTGATCGTCCAGTTCCACATGCTCATCCAGAAAAACATCCGGGGAGAAGCCGCTCATGGGTCAGGCCTCCCGCATCCGCAGATAGCTGCGGTAGCGCCGCTCGCTCACGGCGCCGGCGGCCACGGCCGCTTTCACGGCGCAGCCCGGCTCATGGGCGTGGGTGCAATCCAGGCCGAACTTGCAGGCCCCCAGATACGGCCGCAGTTCCACAAAGCCGTAGGCCAGATCCTCCAGGTCCAGGCGGTCCAGGCCGAACTCGCGCATGCCGGGGGTATCCACCACCTGCCCGCCAAAATCCAGGTCGAACATCTCCAGGTGGGTGGTGGTGTGCTTGCCCTTGCCGGTGACGGCATTGACGGCTTTGACGCGCAGGCCCAGGCCGGGTTGGAGGGCGTTGAGCAGGGTGGTCTTACCGGTGCCGGATTTGCCCACGCAGACCGAGAGCCGGCCCCGCAGACAGCCGCGCACCTCCTCCAGGCCGGCGCCGGACTCGGCGCTCACCACCGCCACGGCGTAGCCAAGGCTCTGGTAAACGCGCACCTCGGTCAGCAGGGCTTCGGCCGCGACCGCCTCGTCCAGCAGATCGGCTTTGGTAAGGCAGATGAAGGCGCCCACGCCGGCCAGTTCAGCCGCGGCCAGATAACGGTCCAGCAGTTCCCACTTGGGTGCCGGGCCGGCGGCCGTCAGCACCGCCACGATCTGATCGACGTTCGCGGCGATGACTTGGGATTTGAAGCCGGCTTGGGAGGTGCGGCCGGCGGCGCCGTGATCGCTGGCCGCCCGGCGCGTGAGGGCGTTGCGCCGGGGCTGGACTTCGGTGATCAGGCCCGTGCCGTCCGGGGCGGCGATGGCGCGCACCACATCCCCCACCGCCACGGGGTCGAGTTCGCGGATCTCTTTGACCTCGCGCACGCGATGCGCCAGGGACGTGGGCGCGGCGGTGGGGTAGATCAGCACCTTCCGCAGGCGGTTGGAGGTGGAGCACGAGATCAGCTGGCCGGCCGTGGAGCGGACGGTGTAGCTGCCTTGGGATTTCTTGTACACGGTTCCGATAAAGGTCGGGGAACCGGCCGACGGGTCAAAGTCTGAAGACATGGTGGTTTAGTCTCGGGGGAGCAAAAAAGCGGCAATGGCAACCGACCGGTGGGCGTGAAACTGTAGGGATGTTGACAGGCACAGCGCACCTCCTGGAATAAAAAACGGCCCGGGCGCAGGGGCGCGCCGGGCCGTCGGGTTGCAGGAGGCAACAAAAAGGCCGCGGGCTCTTGCTGGAGCGTCCGCGGCCGGGGAAGCTTACACCAGGGTGAAGCTAGACGGCCAGAGACCCGCTCAGGCAAGGCGCAACTGCGCTGAAAACAGCGGTGACGGATCGATCAGCCTTAGCCATCTGCGGGTCTCCTTTCGTAAAGATTTCAACCGGAATTACGAGCGAGAGTGTAGCAAACTCGCGCCCGCGTTGTCAAGCGCCAAATCTCAGCCTTTCGGCGGATTTAGCCGCCGCCGGCCGGCCCGCCCAGCCCGCCGTCGGTCAGCGCGCGCAGATCGCCCAGCATCGCGTCCACGGCGGCCAGGATGATGGGCGCGCCCGTGTCCTTGTGATACAACTCGCCCCGCTCAATGCGCTCCGCCGCCGCCTCCCGGATGGTGATGTTGCGGTGCATGGCGGTCTTCACCAGCTCGGCCGCCGCCTGGTAACCGATGAGCGGGTTGAGCGCCGTGGCCACGATGGCGTTCTTGCCCAGCCAGCCCTCCGCCTTGGCGCGCTGAGCGGTCACGCCCACCACGCAGAACTTGGTAAACGCGCCCACCGCCCCAATCATGACCTGCATGGCCTCGAACAGGTTGTGGGCGATGATGGGCATCATCACATTCAGTTCCAGTTGGCCGGCCTGCGCCGCCAGCGCCACGGTGTAGTCACAGCCCTGGACGTGGAACATGGCCTGGTTGAGCATCTCGGCCAGCACCGGGTTGACCTTGCCGGGCATGATCGAGGAGCCGGGCTGGACGGCCGGCAAGCGGATCTCATCCAGGCCCGTGGTCGGGCCGGAGGACAGCAGCCGGAAGTCGTTGGCGATGCGCGTCAGCGTGATGGCCGTCGTACGCAGGGCGGCGGAAAAATCCGCCGCATCCGCCAGCGACTGCATCGACTCAAATAGGTTATCAGAGGGATAGAGCGTCAGCCCGGTCAGTTCGCTCAGGCGCTGGACCATGCGGGCGTGATACTCCGGGTGAGCGTTCAGGCCGGTGCCGGTGGCGGTCCCGCCGATGCCCAGCCGGCGCAAGCCCTCCGCCGCGCGGGCCACGCGGTCCCGGTCCCGCCGCACGGCCTTGGCATACGCGCCAAACTCCTGGCCGAGGCGCACCGGCACAGCGTCCTGCAAATGCGTGCGCCCGGATTTGACGATGTCATCAAACTCACCCGCCTTGGCTTCCAGCGCCGCCGCCAGCCCGTCCAGCGTCTCCAGCAGATCCTCCAGCCGCCACAGGCAGCCCAACCGGATGGCGGTGGGGATGGTGTCGTTGGTGGACTGGGCCATGTTGACGTGGTCGTTTGGCCCGGCGATGTACTGGCCGCGCGTGCCGCCCAGCAGTTCGGTGGCGCGGTTGGCGATGACTTCATTGGTGTTCATATTGTGCGAAGTGCCGGCGCCGGCCTGAAACGGGTCCACCACAAACTGGCTGTCCCAGCGCCCGTCCATCACCTCCTGCGCGGCCTGGACGATCGCGTCCACCAATTGCTCGGCGGAGTAGCGCCGGCCGCCCGCTTCGCGGTCCGCAAACAACCCAAGCGCGCCATTCACCTCGGCCGCCGCCCGCTTGATGGTGGCCATGCTCCACACAAACGCCCGCCACGGCCGCAGGCCGGAGATGGGGAAATTCAGCACCGCGCGCTGCGTCTGCACGCCGTACAGCGCATCGGTTGGTACCTGGAGCTCGCCCAGGGAATCTTTTTCAGTGCGGTAGCTGGTCATCGTGGTCATCCTCCATCTCTAATTCTAGCGTGAACAAACCGAAACGCCGGCCGCCAGCGCTGACAAAAAAGAGGCAGCCCAGGTGGACTGCCTCTCCGATCAGCGTGAGAAAACGGAGCACTACTTGGCGCCGTAGCCCGGGCCGCCCTTGTAGAATTCGTAGTTTTTCTGGACGTCGCCGCTCAAGTTGACGGTCTCGCCGCCGGCCAGCTCGACCACGCCTTCCAGCTCCACGGCCTCGCTCTTGTTGTTGTGGCCGGAGTAGTGCCCGCCCTTGCCGGCGAAAGCGCCGTCGGTGGGGCTGCTCAGCTTCTGACCAGCCTTGGCGGTGTGCGCGGCCGGCACCTCGTCCTCGGGGAAGATGGCCTCGTACGGGCATTCCGGCACGCACGCGCCGCAGTCAATGCAGGTTTCCGGGTCGATGTACATCCACGGCCACTCCGACTCCGGCTTGCCCGGGACGATGCATTCGACGGGGCAGACTTCGATACAGCCCCCGTCGCGCAAGCATAGACTGGTGATAATGTGAGTCATAAGGTTCTCCTAATGGATAGGGATTGAAAGCGAGGTTTTACTTCGCCGCCGCGTAGAGCT
>JAGOBN010000205.1 GCA_017999235.1 Anaerolineales bacterium
GGCATGACCAGGGTGCATTTGTAGCCGCGCGCCGCGCAAACGAAGGCTAGGGCGATGCCGGTGTTGCCGCTGGTGGGCTCCAGGATGATGGTATCGGGCTTGATCAGGCCGGCCTGCTCGGCGGCGTCAATCATCGCCACGCCAATGCGGTCTTTGACGCTGTGGGCGGGGTTGTAGAACTCCAGCTTGGCCACCACCTCGGCGCCGGCGCCGGCCGTGACGCGGCGCAGGCGCACCAGCGGGGTATTGCCGATGAGGGCGGTAACGTCTTGAGCGATTTTCATACAGTGATCCTTGTCCTTAATTAACGATGGGCGGCGGGTCAGTTTACCGGAACACGGCGGAGAACAGCGGACGCGCGAGCTCCCGGCCCGGAAGGGCCGCCCCGCGCGGCGATCTCATTGACACCAACAGAAACGGAGAAGCAGCGGCGGGAGCTCGTTAGCGCGCCCGCCCGGTACACATGCAGACGGTGGTGGAGGCAGAGAGGTTTGGCGGCATGGGTGTCGGTTACCGAGGCGCTATTTTACCCAACATTGCCGGCGCGGGAAGAGGCGGGTTTGGAGCTGGGCGCGCCCGCCGGCCGCGGCGGCTACGCCAACGCTGGGCCGCGCCGCCGCGGTCAGAGGCCGAGTTGTTGGCGCCGCGCCGCGAGGTGTTGGATAGCCTGCCGGAGACGCGCCGCGTTCGCGGGTTTGTTGGGCCAGGTGCTGGCCCCGCTGGGATGCGGCAGCGGGATGATGACGCGGCCGTCGCGCTCCAGCTGGGTGCCAATCACCTCCTCCAAAGCCAGGGCCGGCGCAAAGAACAGCCCAATCGCCAGCTTGCCGATGGGGATGATCAGGCGCGGCTGGACCAGCGCCAGCTCCTGCTCCAGCCAGGGCCGGCACAGCGCCTGCTCCGCGGGGGTGGGCACCCGGTCGCCGTGGCCGGTTTTGTGTTTACCGGGGAAACACTTCGTCACCGCCGTCATATACTGCTGTGACCGGAAGGCCGCCTCCTCAAAACCGGCCTCTCCCAGCCACTGAAACAGGCGCCGGCCCGAGCCGGCGTTGAACGGCCGCTTGACCTCGGCCTCGGTGATGCCGGGGGCCTGGCCGATGGTCATGATCTGGGCGGTGGCGGTCCCGCTCACCACGGCGCCCGGCGCGATCCAATAGCCGGCCGCCCGGCACTTCTGGCAGGCGCGGATTTGGGCGTGGAGGTGCGCGAGCTGAGCCGCGGCGGGGGACATGGGGTATACGCTCCTGGAGTTTAATCCGTTGGAAGCGCGAGTGTACCATGCCGGTACTGACGACCCCTGCGGGAGCGGGTGAAGTTTGAAATAAAAACGCCGGCGTTTAGCGGCCGTAGCGGTTGATGATCCACACGCCGGCCAGCAGCAGCAGGCCGCCGCCCACATCGACGGCGGTGGGCCACTCCCCCAGCAGGGCCATGCCCGCCGCCGTGGTGACGATGGGTTGGAGCAGCAGTGTGGCGGAGACGATGGAGGCCGGCAGATGGCCGAGCGCATAGTTGACCAGCAGATAGCCGGCCACTTGGGTGATGAGGGCGTTGGCGGCCAAAGCGAGATACGCGGCCGGCGGATAGCCCAGCAGCGGTTGGCCCAGCAGCAGGCTGATCAGCAGCAGGCTGACGCCGCTGGTCAAAGCCGAAATCCACCAGGAGGCCAGCGCGCTCAGACCCGTGCGCGCGCGCTGGGTGGCCAGAAAGAAGCCGGCGTAGAAGACACCGGCAATCAAGGCGAAGAGACTGCCCAGCCCGACGCCGGCCCCGCCGCTGAAATCGCCGCCCAGCAAAGCCGCCGCGCCGGCCAGGGCCACCGTCAGACCCAGCCAAAAGGCCGGCCGCAGACGTTCGCGGAACAGCAGCAGCGCGCCCAAGCCCACCCAGGCGGGCGCGGTGTTGGCGAGGAAGGTGGCGTTGGCGGCCGAGGTCATCAGCACCGCGGTGTTCCAGAAAGCCAGGTCGCCGGCGAAGAGCAGGCCGGCCAGCACCGCCAGCGCCACCGCCGGCCGGGAGGTCAGCGGGCGCCGGCGCGCCTCGGCGCCAAACGGCAGGCTCATCAGCGCGGCCGCCATCAGCATCCGATAAAAGCCGCTGACCGCGCCGGGGGCGTTGGCCCAGCGGACAAAGATGGCGCTCAGGCCCATGCCCAGCACCGCCGCCAACAGCGCCACGCTGGGCCACACGCTGACGCGGGGCGCGCCGGAAGGGGATAAGTTGGACATGGCCGGACAGTGGGCGCGGTTACGCGGCGGGCAGGTGGATGGCGAAGCGGCTGCCCTGGCCCACCTGGCTGTGGACCTCAATGCGGCCGGCGTGCGCTTCGGCGATGCGCTTGACGAGCGCCAGGCCCAGCCCGGTGCCGCCGTAGCGGCGCGTGGTGGAGCCGTCCACTTGAAAGAACGGGGCGAAAATCGCGGGCAGATGTTCCGGCGCGATGCCCACGCCCGTGTCGGTGACGGTTAACACCGCTTCGGGCGCCGGCGCGCCGGGCAAGGGCGCGGCCAGGGAGACGACCACCGCGCCGCCGGGCGGCGTGAATTTGATGGCGTTGTCCACTAGTTGGCCCAGCGCCCAGCGCAGCTTCTCGTGATCCGCGCGCCAAACCGGCTGGCTGACCGAGGTCTCGCCGCGCAGCTCCAGGCGCGCGTGTTCAGCTTTGGGGCGCGCGGCGGCCACGATCTCGGTCACCAGCGCGGCCAGGGAGATATCGGCGGACTCCAACACCATCTCGCCGCGCATGCTGGCCGCGAAATGGATCAGGTCTTCGATGAGCTTCCGAAGCTCCAGACTGCCTTTCAAGATATAGCGCATGGCCTCGCGCTGCTCGGGCGCCACCTCGCCCAGCTGGCCGCGGTTCAGCAGATCGGCAAAGCCGATGACGCTGGCCAGCGGCGTGCGCAGCTCATGGGAGATGTTGGCGATGAAGTTGGCCTTGAGGGCGTTGAGCTCGGATACTTTTTGCAGGGCGGTTTGCAGCGCCTGGGCCTGGTCCTGCACGCGCTGGCGCAGTTCCTGGTTGGCGGTATCCAGCGCGGACTGCAATTCCCGCACCTGGCGGATGCTGGCGGCCTCCAACTGGTCGCGGGTGACGGCGCCTTGCGCCAGCAGCACCTGGCCGATGGTCTGGGACTGGCCGTTTTCCGCCAACGCGCGCTGTTGGTCGAGCGCCGCCGTCAGGGCCTCGGCGGAGATGGTGCCGCTGCGCACCAGATAATCGCCAAAGCGCGGGACCAGAATCTCCGGGCCGGCCGCCGCCGAGGTTTCGACGGGTGCCATGACGAGTGCCGCGCGCTCCAGCACGGCGGCGGCCATTTCCAAATCCACGCCGCAGGCCCGGCAGGCTTTGTCGGCCGCGTTCACCGCCGCGCGGCACTGCGGGCAGACCAGCGCCGGGCCGGGCAGGCTAATCTCCAGTTTGGCGGGGATGAGCTCAGTCACAGAAGGTCCTTGGCGGTGCGGGCCGGCGGAGCGCCGGACTGCGGCAATGCTATCACAAGGCGCGGCAATTTACGGCGGGCCGGCATGCCAGTGCAGGCCGGGGGTGTCCGCCAGCCGCCGGCGCATCACGTCCAGGGCCGGCGGATTGTTGTCGATCAAGATGAAGTCGCGTCCCAGCTCCCGCGCCGCCGCGCCGGTGGTGCCGCTGCCGGCGAAGAAATCCAGCACCGTGTCGCCCGGCCGGGAGGCGGCCTGGATCAGGCGCTTGAGCAGGGTCAAGGGTTTCTGCGTGGGGTAGCCGGTCTTCTCTTTGCCGGTCGGGCTGACGATGGTCAGCCACCAGGTATCCGTGGGCGTCTTGCCGCGCGCCGCCTTCTCCGGTCCCACCAGGCCGGGCGCCATATACGGGATGCGGTCGAGCTCAGCGTAGTTAAAGATGTAATTGGCCGGATCTTTGGCATACCACAGGATGTTGTCGTGCTTGGCCGGCCACTTCTTCTTGGTGCGCGCACCGTAATCGTACGCCCAGATGATCTCGTTGAGAAACGCCTCCCGGCCGAAGATTTCGTCCAGCCGCACCTTGCAGTAGTGGACCTCGCGGTAGTCGATGTGGAAGTAGAGCGAGCCGTCCGGCGTGAGCACGCGCTGGGCTTCCCGCAGACGCGGCTCGAGGAAATCCAGAAAGGCCGCCGAGGACGCGAAGGTATCGGCGAAGGCGTGCGCGCCCACTTTGACCGTGCGATAGCGCTGGCCCTGGAACCCGGTCCGGTCGCCGTCCGCGGCGCGCTCCGTCTTGAGGCGCGTCCGCGCCTGCGTCTTGCCGGTGTTAAACGGCGGGTCAATGTAGATCAGCCGGACCGACTCGGCCGGCAGGCTCTGGAGGATGGGCAGGTTGTCGCCGAGGTAAATATGCGGCATGCGGGTGCGGTGAAGCTGGGTGACGACGCGCGGGTATTGTACCCGCGCCGGCGCGCGGCCGGGGATGAAACGGGGCGGTCAGGCGCTAAACGCCGGCGGCTGGGGTCCGCCCGCCTGGGCGCGGCCCGTCATCTGCCAATACAGCAGGCCGCCCAGCGCGCCGAGGCCGGCCATCAGCCCCACCTCGACCACGCCAAAACAGCAGGCCGTCAGGCCGGCCGTGGTATAAAACACCGCCGGGGTGGCCTCGGCGCCGGCGCCGAGATCCAGCCCCAATTGGCGCGCCACATCGGCCGCGCCTTGCGGCCCCACAGTGACGGCCGCCAGCAGGCCGCCGGCCACGTGGCCGAGCACCGCCCCCGCGCCGCCAATGGCGCCGGCCAAAGCCCCGCGCTGAACGGCGCGCCCGTTGTTGGCCGGCCGCTCCCAGACGCCGGCCAGATAACCGGCTAGGGCGCCGGCCACCACAGCCAGGCACGGCACGCACAGCGGAAACAGATAGGCCAGCCCGCCGCCCGCCACCAGCATCACCGCGCCGACGATCAATCCTGAGCGTAACATAGCGTCTCCTTGGGTTAGCGGGGCATCTCGATCAGCACCTTCAACACCCCGGGTTGTTGGGCATGTTCCAGCGCCGTCAGCGCCGCGGCCAGCGGATAGCGCGCCTGGATCAAGCCGCGCACGTCCACGCGCCGGCCGGCCAGGGCCGCCAGCGCGGCCGGGAACGGCCCGCAGCGCGACCCGACCAGCGTGATCTCGTCCACCACCAGCCGGCTCATGTCCACCGTCAGGCGGCCGGCGTAGGTGCTCTTCAGCACCAGCGTGCCGCGCGGCCGCACCAGCCGCCGCGCCAGTTCAAAGCCGGCTGGGCGGCCGGTGGCCTCCACCACGATATCGGCGGCCAGGGCCGGCGCCGCGTCCGCCAAAGCGATGGCGATCCCGCGCTGTTCCAGGAGCGCCAGCTTGTCCGCGTGCCGGCCGAGGACGGTGAGGCGGCAGCCGGTGAGCGCCAACACCTGCGCGCACAGCAGCCCCAGCTTGCCGTCGCCCACCACGACGACCGTGTCTTCTGGCCGGACATGCACCTGCTGCAGAATCTCCAGCGCGGCGGCCAGCGGCTCGGTGAAGACCGCCTCTTCGTCGCTGAGGTCTTCTGGCACCGCGTGCAGGTTCTCCAACGGCAGGCGCAGGTATTCTGCGAAGGCGCCGTCCCGGTTGATGATCCCCAGCACGGTGCGGCGTTCGCAGTGGGAGCGCCGGCCGTGCCGGCAGGCCGCGCACTCCCCGCACACGGCGTTGATCTCGCCCACCACCCGCCGGCCGTGCCACAGGCCGGCGCTGGCCACCACTCCCACAAACTCGTGGCCCAGCACGCCGGCGTAAGGGTAGTAGCCGCGCGTCAGCTCGATATCCGTGTGGCAAACCCCGGCCAGCCGCACTCGCACCAGCGCCTCGCCGGCGCCCTGGGGGGTGTCTCGGACCGGCGCCGGGATCTCGCGCAGGGACAGCGCCTGCTGTTCCAGCCAGACGGCCAGCATCGCGGCGGCCTTTACCGGCCCGCTTTGAGCGCGTCCCGGATTTCCGCCAGCAAGACCTCGGTGGGGGTGGGCGCGGGCGGGGCCGCCGGCACGGGCGGAGCGGCCGGCCGCCGCATCTGGTTGAGGGCGCGCACAATCAAGAAGAGCACAAAGGCGATGATCAGGAAGTTCACCACCGCCTGCAGGAAAGCGCCATAGGCCAGCACGGCGCCGGCGGCTTTGGCGTCCGCCAGCGGCAGGTTGGCGGCCTGGCCCTTGAGCGGGAGATATAGATTAGTGAAATCTATGCCGCCGGTCGCCAGGCTGATGAGCGGCATGAGCAGGTCGTTGACCACCGAGCCGACGATGGCGCCAAACGCGCCGCCGATAATGACGCCGATGGCCAGATCGACCGCATTGCCCTTGGAAATAAACTCGCGAAACTCCTTCAACATGACGAACTCCTTTGAAAAGCGGAATAAATCAACGCGCACTGCGCGCTGTCCAACGCGGCGGGTGGTTACGGCTGGTAGCCGGTCTGGAGGTCGCCGGAACGCAGCCGCTGGGCGATCTCCGCCAGCTGCGCCTGCGCGGCGGCGGGCAGCGCGCTGTCAAAATCGTGAAAGGGCGCCAGGCCGACATCCCCATAGTAATTGCCGCTCGGGAATGTGCCGGCCTTGGCCTGGGCGATCAGTTCAGCCACGCCGGGCGCAATCAACTTCAAGGCGCTGGTCACCAGACACGGGCGCGCCTCCGGCACGGTGGCCCACTGGTCGGTGTCCACGCCGATGCAGTGCACGCTGCCGGGCTGCGCCGCGGCCTGGGCCGCCACGGTCTGCAAACTGCCGGTGCCGGTGGCGCCGGCGGCGGCGAAGACGACATCCGCGCCCAGATCCAGGGCCTGTTGGGCAGTGGCGGCCCCCCAGGCGGGATCGCTGAAGGCCAGGTCCAAACTGCCCGGGTAATAGGTGGCCAGGACCGTGATCTCTGGCCGGGTGGCCTGCGCTCCAAGCGCGTAGCCTTCCTTGAATGCCACCACGGAGGGCACCAGGTCTGTGCCCAGTACGGCCGCGATGGTGCCGGTCCGGGTGAGCTGCGCCGCCACCACGCCGGCCAGATAGCCGGCTTCATCCTCATGAAAGACTAGGCCGGCCAGGTTGGGCGCCGGCTCGGCCTGCACTTGGTCCACCCCGATGAACTTGATGGCCGGGTAGCGCTGGGCGGCCTCCACGGTGGCTTGGCCGAGGGCGAAGCCGACGGTAATGATCACG
>JAGOBN010000206.1 GCA_017999235.1 Anaerolineales bacterium
AGGCTTTGACGATTAAGGAACTGCGGCGCGGCAACCTGATCGAGGCCGTGGCCTTCTACCACGCCTTTACCCTGCGGCCGCTGGTGGAGGCGCTGCGGATGGCGCACTGTCCGGCGCGCTACAACTTCCACACGCGCTATGTGTATTACGATCTGCCGGCGGCGGTGGCGCGGCGGTTGGAGCCGCTGTTTTTGCCCGGCGACGCGGCGGATTTGGAGCGCAAGCGCGCCGAGGCGGAAACCTGGTTCGGGGAGCTGTTGCGGTAGGTGGTTAGAGCGGCTGGACCCAGATTTCGCCCGCGATGTCGGGGTCCACGGCCAGCTCGGTCTCGCCGACGCGGAAGACCAGCACCGGGGCCAGCTGCTGCAGGGTCACGGCGCAGCCGGCCCCCAGGCCAAAGGCGCCCAGCCGGCTGAGGCGGGCGGGGTTGAGCGAGCGCAGTTCCACCACGCGCGCGGATTGGCCGGGTTGCAGCTGGTGCAGGGGGATGCTCATGGGGCGGGAGACTCCTCGGCTGGCCGGGCCGGCCAGAGGCGGCGCAGCGCGCGCGCCAGGTTGGATTGCCGCTCGTCCACTTGCTGGTAGCCGCAGTGCGGGCAGCAGATCAGGTGGCAGCCTTGCAGCGCGGCCAGGGGACAGCCGGCGTGGCAGGCGCTCTGGGTGTCATCAAACTCGGCTTGGCAGAGGGGACAGCGCCGCATTTAGAACGCCCCGCGCCAGAGCCGCAGCGCCCAGTTGAGCGCGGCGCCGACGGCGAACGCAAATGGGAAGACAAAGGCCACCACCCGCGCGCCGGTCCGCAGGCCGTGCTCCTTGATGATCACCAGCACATTGGCGATGCACGGCACGAAGAGCGTGATGACCACCAGGCTGACCAGCAGCTGCGCGGCGTCCAGCCGGCCGTCGCGCGCCAGCAGGAAGAGGCCGGCCGCGCCGTAATCGCGGCGCAGGAAGCCGATGATGAAGGCGCCGGTGGCCTCGGTCGGCAGGCCCAGGCCGCCGACAATCAGCGGGCTGGCCGCCTGCTCCAGCCAGCGCAGCGCGCCGGTGCGGTCCAGCGTGAACAAGACGAAGGTGCCCAGCAGGAACAGCGGCAGCACTTCCTTCAAATACCACTCCAGCCGGGCCAGGGTCTTGATGAGCAGATTGCCGGCCTGCGGCCAGCGGATGGGCGGCAGTTCCAGGATGAAGTCCGAGCGCTGGCCGGGCAGCACGCGCGCCGCCAGCCAGCCCACGCCGAAGATCACGCCCAGCACAATCAGGCTCCAGACCGCCACGGCCGCCGGCGGCAGAAACGCGATCATGCCCAGCAGCACGCCCAGCTGCGCCGAGCACGGCACGCCCAGCGCCAGCAGCAAGGTGACGATGACGCGGTCTTTGCGCGTGTCCAGGATGCGCGTGGTCAGCGTGGCCATGGTGTCACAGCCCAGGCCCAGCACCATCGGCAGCACCGCCTTGCCGTTCAGGCCCATGGCCTTGAAGGGCCGGTCCATCATCACCGCCAGACGCGGCAAGTAGCCGGAATCCTCCAAGATACCAAAGGCAAAGAAGAACGTCAGCACGATGGGCATGACGATGGCCAGCCCGTAGGTGAGGGCCATGCTGATCAGGCCGTAGGGGCCGACCAGCAGATCGACGATTAAAGGGAACGGGATGAGCTGGACAACGGGGGTAATCAGCGGCACCAGCCACGCGCCAAACACCGTGTCTTCCATCCAGCCCACCAGGGTGCCGGCCCCGAACTGGCCCACAAAGAGATACAGACCCGCCAGCACCGCCGCCAGGATGGGCCAGCCCCAGACCGGATGCACGGCCAGCCGCCCCAGGCGTTCGGGCCAGGCCGGCGCCGCCGGCGGCGGCGTGGTCTGCAGCACTTGGCCGGCCAGACAGTCCACACAGCGCAGGCGCTGCTGGGTGATGATGTGGCCCAGCGGCTGCGCGTAGCGGGCCTGGGTCTCCGCGATCACGGCGCGCAGGGCGGGAGCATTGGCGCCGCCGCAGCGGGCCAGCAGGTCCTCATCCCCGGCCAGCAGCATCAGCGCCAGCGCGCGCGCGCCGGCCTGGCCGGCGGGCAGGAGGGTCGTGATCTGGGCGATGGCGTTTTCCAGTGCGCCGTCGTAATGGATCTGGTAGCCGGCCGGCCGGGCGACGTGGGCGGTCACATCGGCCGCGCTGTCCCCGGTCAGCCGCGCGCGGAGTTCGTCCACGCCCTGGCCGCGCACCGCCACGGTCTCAATCACCTCCGCGCCCAACACCTGGCCCAGCCGGGCCGCGTCCACGCGCAGGCCGCGGGCGCGGGCCTCATCCGTCATGTTCAGGTCGAGCAGGAAGGGCCGGCCCAGCTCCGCCAGCTGCACGGTGAGCAGCAGGCTGCGCCGCAGGTTGCGCGCATCCGCCACCTGCACCACCACGCGCGGCTCGCGCGCGAAGAGGATATCCCGCGTCACCCGCTCGTCGTCGGACCGGGCCAGCAGGGATTGCACGCCCGGCGTGTCAATCAGGGGGATGCCGGCCACGCGGCCAGCGCTGATCTCCACGGTGGTGCCGGGGAAATTTGAGACTTCAACATAACGGCCGGTCAGCGCGCCAAACAGCACGCTCTTTCCGACGTTGGGATTGCCCACCAAGATAATCGGGGCATCGGGGTCCAGAACCGGGGCGGGAGTGTGACACGTCATCTTGCAAATGATCCGCAATTGTGGGCGCGCGCTCAGGATAGGGCCGCCGCCGGCCGGCCCTTAGTGCCACTTGTCATGCTTCCGAACGACAATCCGCCAAAATCGGTCATAAATCTCCCGCGTCAGTGATCGGACCGACTCAAGACCAGGTTTCCCGACAGCCAAACCTATTTATTTCACCTAAATTACCTTGGGCAAAGTGCTGATCGAGCCTGTACAGGTCTTGAAATGTGTACGAAAGTGCCTCACAATGCGCGGTGGTCTGTCGTCTTGAGCGCGCGGACTCCGCGGCGGCGGGTGGGTGGGGCGCTTCGGCCGCTGTGGTCCAGATTGGCCGCCCGGGAGGGCCTCCGCTCAGGGGCCGTTCACCGGGTTGGCTGGGTTGAGTTTTGGAGATCCCGATGCCGCGTTCGTCCTCGCGCCCCACGCGCGCGCAATTGCTGGAAGAAAACGCCGCCCTGCGCGCCCAAATCGCCCACTTGGAAAACGCCGCGCCGGCGCGCGAAGACGCCTACCGCGTTTTGTTTGAGAACGCCCCCGTGGCCATCTCGCGCTCCGCGCCGGATGGGACTTTGCTCGAGGTTAATCCGGCCTTTGCCCAGCTGTTTGGCTATGCCACCCCCCAGGCGTTCCTGGCCGCCGGGCTGACCGGCGCGCAACTCTACGCCGACCCCGGCACCCGCGCGCGCTTGTTCGCGGCGGTGCGGGATCGGGCCGACATCCTGCGCGCCGAGGTTCAGTATCGCCGGCCGGATGGCACCGAGTTCCCGGGCCAGGTCACGGTGCGGGCCGTTCGGGATGCCGCGGGGCGGATCGCGCACCTGGAAGGTTTCATCGAGGACATCACCGACCGCTGGCAGGCCGAGGAAGCGCTGCGCGCGAGCGAAGCGGCGCTGCGCGCACTGTTTGACGCCGCCGGCGACGCGCTCTTTCTGCTGGCTGTGGACGAGACCGTGCGGGCCGTGAACCACAGCGGCGCGGCGTGGCTGGGCCGGCCGCCGGTGGCGATCATCGGCCAGCCGTTTACGCGGCTGCTGACGGCCGAGGCCCGCGCCCACTTCCAGCCTTATCTGGCCCAGGCGCTGGCCGGCCGGGCGGCGCGCTTTGAAAGCGGATCGGCTGAACAGTGGTATGACCACAGCTTGTGCCCGGTCTTGGATGGGAGCGGCGCGGTTACCGGCGTGGCGATCCTGGCGCATGATCTGACCGAGCGCCGGCGGATTGAGGCCGAGCTGCGCCGCAGTGAGCAAATCCACCGCAGCTTTATCGAGCATTCAAGCGATGGCTGCATTCTGACCGATGAGCACGGCCGGGTGCAGGAGTGGAACCCGGCCAGCGAACGGCTGACCGGTCTGCCGCGGGAGGCCGTGCTCGGCCAGCCGTCTTGGGAGGTGCAGGCGCGCCTGATGCCGGCGGCTTTTCAGTCGCCGGCCAGCATCGCGAGCTTGCGCACCGCCATGCAAGACGTGCTCCGCACGGGGCAGGCGCCGTTTCTGGGCCAGGCGTTGGAGCGGCCCTTTCAACGCGCGGATGGCGAAGCGCGCTTTGTCCGGCAGATGGCTTTTGCCATTCCCACCGCGGCCGGCTACTGGCTGGGAAGCACCACCAGCGACATCACCGAGCGGCAGCGCGCCGAAGCGGCGCTGCGCGAGAGCGAGACGCAATACCGGCTGTTGTTCGACCACCTGCACGAAGGCTTTGCCCTGCACGCGGTCATCACCAACGCCGAGGGCCAGGTGGTGGATTTCCGCATCCTCGACGCCAACCAAGCGTATGAACGGCACACCGGCCGCCGGCCGGCCGAGGTGATCGGCCGCACCATGCTGGAACTGTACCCGGCGACGGAGCCGGCCATGATTGCGCGCTACGGCGCGGTGGCGGTGGACGGTGAGCCGCGCACCTGGGAGTTTTTTTCCGAGGCCTATCAGCGCTACTTGCGCGTCCACGCTTTTTCGCCGCAGCCGGGTTATTTTGCGACCACGTTTGAAGACATCACCGCCTCCCAACTGGCCGAGGCGCGCCTGCGCCGCTTCTGGGATCTGCCCCTGATCGGCATGGCCATCACCTCGCCCGACCGCCGGATTTTGGAGATCAACCAGAAGGGCGCGGAGATGCTGGGCTATACGCCCGCCGAGCTGGCCGGCGCCAGCTGGGTGGACCTCTCCCATCCGGATGATGTGGCCGAAAACACGCGGCTCTTGGCGCAGACGCTGGCCGGCATCACCGACGAATACCAGATGGACAAGCGCTTCTTCCGCAAGGACGGGGCGCTGCTTTACGCGCACGTCGCCGCCCGGTGCGTCCGCCGCGCCGATGGCGTAGTGGACCATCTGGCGCTGATCGTCGAGGATATCACCGACCGCCAGCGCGCCGACGCCCAGCTCCAGGCCAGTGAGGAGCGCTACCGGCAATTGGTGGAGAATTCGCCCGACCTGGTGTACGAGTACGCGCCCCAGAGCGGCGGCGTGTTTTATTCAGCCCGGACCGCGGCGGTGCTGGGCTACCCGTTGGAGACGCTCTACGCCAATCCGAGCCTGTGGCATGACTCGATCCACCCGGAAGACCTGCCGCGCGTGGACGCCAATGTGGAGGCCTTCACCCAGGGTCGGCCGTTCGAAGTGGAATACCGCATCCGGGATGCGCGCGGCGAGTGGCATTGGTTCCTCGACCGGTCAATCGGCGCCCGCACCTCGACGGCCGGCCTGATCGTGCGCGGCCTGGCCACCGACATCACCGACCGCAAGCGCCTGGAAGCTGAATTGCAGACCGAGCGCGACTTCGCGCTCTCGATCATGAATGCGATGGGCCAGGGGCTGACCGTCACCGATGATCAGATGCGGTTTGAGTACATCAACCCGGCCTATGCCGCTTTCACGGGCTACCAGCCGCAAGACTTGCTGGGCCAAACCCCGCTGGCGGTGACCGTGGCCGCCGACCAGGCTGGGCTGGAGCGCTCGTGGGCGGAACGGCAGGCCGGCAAAACCACCACGTATGAGAGCCGGTTGCGCCATGCTGACGGCCGGGTGGTGGAGGTGCTCATCACGGGCTCTCCGCGCTGGCGCGATGGCCGGGTCCAGGGCACCATCGCCGTCATCACCGACCTGACCGAGCGCCAACAGGCGGAGCGCGCCGTGCGCGAGGAACGGGTCCGGCTGCGCGCGCTGATCGCGGCCAGCCGCGACGGCCTGGCCCTGATCGGCACGGACCGGCAAGTGTATGTGGTGAATGAGCCCGCTCTGCGCTATCTCAATCTGCCGGGTCAACCCGCCGATTGGGAAGGCCGGGCGCTCACCGACGCCCTGCGGATGATGCTGGACCAGGCGATGCCGCCGGAGGTCTTCGCCGATGCGCGGCGCATCGAGCGCGGCGCCGAGCAGCCGGCGGAGGGGGAGTGGACGTTGGCCGCCCGCACCCTGCATTGGCTGAGCCAGCCGGTGCGCGCCGGCGACCAATGGCTGGGCTGGCTGATCGTGCTGCGCGATGTGACGGCCGAGCGGCAAGTGGAACGCCTGCGGGACGATCTGACCCGCACGATGGTGCATGACCTGCGTAATCCGCTGAACAGCGTGCGTTCGGCGCTGCAGCTCTTCACGTTCGAGGAGGGTGAACGCCTCTCGGCCGGTCAGCAGGAAATAGTTGACCTGGCACTCCAAGGCACCGAGTCGCTGTTGGATTTGGTGGCGGCGATCCTGGATGTCAGCCGGCTCGAGAGCGGCCAGATGCCGCTCCAGCGCGAGCCGATCTCGTTGCGGGAGCTGGTCACCCAACTGCTGCGCCAGCAGGCGCCGCTCGCGCTGGCGCGCCGCCTGACGATAACGGCGGAGCTGGCCCCGGACCTGCCGGCCATCTACGCCGACGCCGGCCTGCTGCGCCGCGTGCTGCAGAACCTGGTTGGCAACGCGCTCAAGTTCACGCCGGCCGGCGGCCAGGTCCGCCTGACGGCCAAGGCTCCGGCCGGTGAACGCCAGGTCTGGATGGCCGTGAGCGATACCGGTCCCGGGATGGCGCCGGAGGTGTGGGATCGGTTATTCCAGAAGTTCGTGACCGGGCGCGTGCCGGGCCACGGCAGCGGCCTGGGCCTGGCTTTCTGCCGGCAGGCGGTGGAGGTTCAGGGCGGCCGCATTTGGGCCGAGCGCGCGCCGGCCGAGGGGGGCGCGACGGTCACGTTTACGATGCCGATCTGCGAGTTTCTGGCCGCCGACCACTGAGTCGCCCGGCCGCTATCGGCCCAACTCCGGCTCTCGGCGTTGATCAGGGCGCGCCGGCGCCATACAGCCGCGTGTACATGGCGTAGTACTCGTACGCGGTCTGCACATACCCCTTGGCATCCGGCAGCCGAATGACTTCCACAAACAAATCCGGGTCGCCGCCGGCCAATTG